>CADBMK010000170.1 GCA_902795785.1 uncultured Bacteroidia bacterium
CATGAGTGTATATTCTCCTGCAAGGCCCAGATGATAGAACCACTTCTTGGTGGTGGTATTGATACCTCCCCTTGCCATGAAATCCACTCTTGCTCCTGATTTGGCGAAGAAGCCGTTGTTGTAATTGGGATAGTAAACTGCAGCAATGGTTACGGAAGGAACAAAGGCGTAGTCCCTTTTTGATTCCATGTCGTATTCCCATCTGGTAGCCTGATCCCACGTGTTGTCCATCGTGAAGTAGAACTGTGCGGAGTGGTTTCTTTCGTTTGTGACCATCACTCCCAAATCAAGGCCGACGAGGCTCTCGATTATGTTATCCCTTCTGGTTGCACTCTTATCCGTGATGAACGACCTGGATCCCACCTCGCCTTTCAGCCTTGCAAGGGCATAGACACGCTCGTTCCTGTCCTCGGTAAGACGCAGGAGATTGAGAATATGCAGATCCGTTGTCTTGTTCAATGCAAGCTTGAATCTGATATCAAAGCTGAAGCGGCTCTTGTTGAGGTCCTTGATGAAGGCTCTCAGACTCAATGTGGGATAAAGGGCTCTGGTAGGAGGAGTCTTGTCCACATATTCCTCCTGCTTGAAGAAGAAGCCGTAGCCGCCGGATCCGTACAGACCGATGGAGACCCTGGTTCTTCCCATCAGGTCCTCATGTCTCTTCTCCCTGGAGGCCATGTGATCGACGACCTTGCGCTCGGGGAACTTCGTGGCATATTCACCGACCCTGTTCGGATCCTTATACACTTTCTGTTCCTCGGTGAACAGGGATGCGATCGCTTCGAACTTGGCCTTCTGCTCCTCAACTTCACGGTCGCCTCTCTGAAGGATTCCGATTGCCTCGGCGAAGCTGAGGGTTCCGTATCCACTGAGATCCGGGGAGAACCAGTAATCGGCCATCTCCACTTCTCCCTTCGAAACATTCTTGAGAACAGTCTGAAGCGTGCTTCCTGCAGTTCCCGACAGGGACTTGTAGTTTTCTGCGGTGAACTTGTTCTTGCCGTAGGCGTTGAGGGTAACGACTATGATGATGTCATAGCCTTCGGCAACTGCCCGGTGAACGATGTAGTTGCTGACGATTCCTCCGTCCATGTAGACCGAACCGTCCTCAAGGATTACAGGCTCGAAAATCAGCGGAAGGCTCATGCTTGAGCGCATGGCGGTAATGAGACTTCCCTCCGTAAACACATACTCGTCACCGGTAAGCATGTCGGCGGCATTGCACTCGAAAGGAACGACAAGATCCGTATCGAAATTGATGTTGTCGGGAACGTTGCCTATGTATTTGTTGAAGAAGTTAAGTACAAGATAATCGTCTATAAAGCCGTTAATGCCGCCGATTCCCTGATTAAGTGATACAGACAGGACATTGTTGGTATTGTATTCAAAAGCATCGAGAACCTCGGTGTAGCCTTCGGAATCAAATACCGTGAAAAGCTGTGTCAGGTCGTTGCCGACGACTATTTCCCTCATTTCTCCGGGAGACAGGCCGGCTGCATAGAGACCGCCGATGAGTGCTCCCATGCTTGTTCCGTAAACCTTGTCTATAGGTATTCCGTAACGCTCGAGGGCCGCGATGATGGGAATATGCGCAATACCCTTGGCTCCGCCGCCGGAAAGAACCAGAGCTACCTTGGGGCGCTCGGCCTTTTCCTCTGTCATCTCGGCCTCAGGTCCTATGACGATCTCAACATCTGCGGTCTCCGGGGCGTCGGAAGCCTCTTCAGTGACTTCCTCGGTATTCTGCCCGGTTACCTCCGGGTCTTCTGCAAAGACACAGGAAAGAACGAACAATATCAGAAGCAGGCTGGCAATCAGTTTTCTCATGGCGTTAATTATACATATTGGAAGGTATGTTTTAAAGAAGGAATTATAACAATCCGACGTTGTCAACGCTTATGTGTGCTTATTGCTTTTATTCGGTGCCGTGAGTATATTTTGAGGTGTCACGTACATGACACAAGGAGTCATAAAATGAGACGTCATCACAGGATTTCAATCCTTATCGTTCTGGTTGCACTGGCAGCCATCATCCCCGTTTTTTCTACACCGGTAGCAGAAACCCGTATCGGCGTTCTGAAAGGACCCACAGGCATCGGAGCCAGCTATCTCCTTTCAGAGAACGAACAGGGCAAGACCGTGAACAAATACACCGTTACA
>CADBMK010000171.1 GCA_902795785.1 uncultured Bacteroidia bacterium
GAGCTCTTTGACCAGCTCAGGAAGAGGGGCTACACCCAGGTGAGAATCGACGATGAGATTCAGGACCTTGCCGAAGTCACCCAGCTGGACCGCTACAAGGGCCATTTCATAGAAGTGGTCATAGATAAACTCAAACCGGGCGCAGGAGACGAGAAACGTATCCGTGATTCCGTGGTGAGCGGCCTTGAAATGGGTAAGGGCTCGGTTGCCATACTTGATATGGAATCCGGGAAGGTGCATCACTATTCAAAGCATCTTGTGGACCCTGATTCGGGCCTGTCCCTGCAGGAGCCTGCCCCGCATTCGTTCTCGTTCAACTCCCCTGAAGGTTACTGCCCTCATTGCAAGGGCCTCGGCGTCATTGCCGACGTTGCCGTGGAGTCAATGATTCCGGACAGAAGCGTGAGCATAGCCGACGGAGGAATCATCCCTCTTGGAAAGGTCCGCGAGACCAGAAAATTCGATATAATCCGTTCAATAGCACGCAAATACAATTTCTCCCTCTATGATCCGATAGACGCCATTCCGGACGAGGCCGTAAGCCTTCTTCTTTATGGCTCGGAGGAAATGTTCAGGGTAGGAGACGGAGTCTTCTCGGAGATGGCAAGTTTCCCCGGAGTCGTGGAGGACGTGGAAGACAAGGTTGTCTGTCCGGTCTGCGGAGGAACCAGGCTTAACGCCAACGCCCAGTGCTTCAGGATTGACGGTAAGACAATATCAGAGGTTGCCTCCATGGAGATGACCGGCCTGAAGCAGTGGCTGGACGAGCTTCCTTCCAAACTCTCCGTCAGGGAACTCGCCATAGGCGGCGATATCCTCAAGGAGTTGCGTGAACGGGTAGGTTTCCTTTTGGACGTGGGTCTGGACTACCTGTCCCTTGACCGCGCCACAGCCACCCTCTCGGGAGGTGAGGGCCAGAGAATCAGGCTTGCCACCCAGATCGGTTCCAAGCTTGTGGGCGTGCTCTACATCCTTGACGAGCCAAGCATCGGCCTTCATCAGAGGGATAACCGCAAGCTCATCTCATCGCTCAAGAAACTCCGTGACGAGGGAAATTCAGTGATGGTTGTGGAGCATGATGCAGAGACGATGTACTCTGCCGACTGGCTCGTGGACGTGGGGCCGGGAGCCGGCTCACACGGAGGAAAAATCTGCCTCAGTGCCCCTCTTGACGCTCTCTTGAAGGATCAGAAACCCGACGCCAAAGTGCTGGGACACTGCATTTTCGGAGAGTCCCTCACCCTTGACTATCTCAGGGGCAGAAACAGCATAGAAGTTCCAAGGGAGCGTCGCAAGGGAAACGGCAAGTTCATCGGCATACGCGGGGCCAGGGGAAACAACCTCAAGGATGTGAACATAGACATTCCTCTGGGAATGTTCGTAGGTATTGCCGGTGTCAGCGGCAGCGGCAAGTCTTCCCTTATCAACGAGACCCTGATGCCTATTCTCAAGGCTCATTTCTTCCACGCACTCCAGAAACCGCTTCCGTACGATGAAATCATCGGAATTGAGAATATCGACAAGATAATCGAGATAGACCAGAGCGCCATCGGCAGGACGCCGCGCAGCAATCCTGCCACCTTTACCGGAGTCTTCAACGATATCCGAGCCCTCTTTGCCGAGACTCCTGACGCCAAGGTGAGAGGCTTCGGTGCCGGAAGATTTTCCTTCAACGTCCCGGGCGGACGCTGCGAGGGCTGCAAGGGCGCCGGAATCAAGGTCATCGAGATGAATTTCCTGCCGTCAGTGCACGTTGTCTGCGACGAGTGCCGCGGCCACAGATACAAGGACGATACCCTTGCCGTACGCTACAAGGGCAAGAATATCAACGACGTCCTTGAAATGCCTGTGAGTGAGGCATACGAGTTCTTCAAGCCATATCCTAAGATTGCCCAGAAGCTTGGCGCCCTTGTGGATGTGGGCCTGGGCTATGTGCATCTGGGCCAGTCCGCCGTCACCCTTTCCGGAGGCGAGAGCCAGCGAATGAAGCTGGCTGCAGAGCTTTTCCGCAAGGACACCGGCAATACCCTCTACCTTCTTGACGAGCCTACCACCGGACTTCACTTCGAGGACATCAAGATCCTCCTCGGCGTTCTCCAGAAACTTGTTGACAACGGCAACACCGTGGTCATCATCGAACATAACCTGGATGTTCTCAAGAGTGTGGACTATATCTTTGATATGGGCCCTGAAGGCGGCCGCCGCGGAGGTATGATTATTTCCGAGGGCACCCCTGAAGAAATAGCAAAGGACCCGCATTCAGTCACGGGCCCTTATCTCAAGGAAATACTCTGAGTTTTTTTCGATTCTCACTAGGGGATGACGATTTCTTTTTCGTCTTATTACTGGATGTGATACATTTGTGTATATGCTCACAGATGAGAAAAAACTAATCGAGAGAATCTCCCGGAGCGAGGAAACGGCGTTCAGGGAGGTATTCTTGTACTATTATCCAAAGGTCAGGGTTTTCCTGTCTTCTCTTATTCAAAATGAAGACGATGCCAAGGATTTGGCACAGAATCTTTTCCTTAAGCTTTGGATGATCCGTTCTTCTTTGGGTAAACTTAAATCCCTGGGTGCATACATCTACAGGATGTGCCGTAATTCTGCGATTGACTACGGCAGGGTGCACAGGGTAAATGTTTCTCTTTCTGAACATATCGAGGAGCCTGAGTCCTACCCTTTGGATGAACAGTATTTTGCAAGGGAAAAGGAGTTCCAGTACACAAAAAGCATTGAGCGCATGCCGGAAAAACGCAGGCAGGTCTTTATGAAGTCACGTCATGAGGGAAAGTCTTATGAGGAGATTTCCCGGGAAATGGGAATTTCAAAGAAGACGGTGGAGAACCATATTAATGCTGCACTTAAGCAACTGCGTAATGTTTCGTCTTGTATTGCGTTATTTCTTTGATTATTTGGTTAGGGGTGACGGCCGCTGTTTTCGTCTTATTTGTAAAACCGATTGTTTAAATGAAAGAAAAGTTCTACGGATGGGATAAGATTGATGCTTCTTCGGTTTCTGTTGAGGAGACTGAACAGGCATTCCAGGAGGTGATGGAGCGCGCCCGTACACTTGAGGATTATCTTGGTGCAGAGCGTCGCAGGAAGCATCGC
>CADBMK010000172.1 GCA_902795785.1 uncultured Bacteroidia bacterium
CTATCGGCAAATCTTGGATATCTGTATGAAAACATGGTTGCACAGATGCTGACTGCATCCGGAAACAAACTCTTTTACCATACCTGGCCAACAGAAAGCGGCAAGCACAATTATGAGATAGATTTCCTTCTTTCGCGCGGAACCAAGATTACTCCCGTCGAGGTGAAATCATCCACTTACAAGACACATGTCTCTTTGGACCATTTCTGCGAGAAGTATTCTTCGCGGATATCGAATGACAGGTATCTGGTATATACGAAGGATTATGCCAAGGAAGGCACTGTCAAGTACCTTCCTGCTTATATGGCTTATTTCTTATGATCAATCAGTAGGGATCTTTGAGACATTTTTATATGAAAAACCCCATCTGACGTGTGTCAGACGGGGTTTCTTGTGACTCCTACAGGATTCAAACCTGTAACCTTTTGATCCGTAGTCAAATGCTCTATTCAGTTGAGCTAAGGAGCCTCGTTAGGTCCTAGGACCTTTATTTCTCGTCAGAAGCGAAGATTGCCTTCTTCTCCTTGATGCGAGCCTTCTTACCTGCGAGTTCACGGAGATAGAAGATTCTTGCTCTACGAACCTTACCGATCTTGTTAACCTCGATTGAATCGATGAATGGTGACTGATAAGGGAAAATTCTTTCAACACCTACACCGCTGGCAATCTTACGAACGGTAAAAGTTCTTGTGTAAGGAGAGCCACCCTTAATCTGGATGACAGTTCCCTTGAACTTCTGAAGTCTGTCTTTATCACCTTCCTTAATTCTGTAGGTTACAGTGATTGTATCACCTGCCTTGAATTCTGGAAGCTCTGCAGCTTTTTCGTTAACAAAAGCCTGCTCTGCAATTTTAATCAAATCCATTTTCAATAAACTTTATTTCGCAACTTTACGTTTAATCTTTAACGACCGTAAGAGGTTGCTTTTGGTTTGGGATTGCAAAGGTAGGAAAAATATCCTTTCTGCAAAACTTTTTTATGGATTTTTACAGTATTTTCTAGAAAATATTTTTCTCCTTGTCAAAGAGCTGCTTGTCATCCCTGGTGAGGCTAGGCTTGAAGGAATCGCTGCTGCGAATGGCCTCAATAGCCTCTTTCTCGCTCTTGCTGAGTTTATGAGGAATCCAGACAAGAATCTTCACATAGAGGTCTCCCCTGCCATAACCGTTGACAGAAGGCAATCCTTTGCCGCGAAGTTTCACAACTGTGCCTGACTGAGTACCAGGCTCCACCTTAATCTTATAGCTGCCGTCGAGACAAGGAATGGATATCTCTGAACCAAGCATGGCGTCGGTAACTGAAATAACCTGAGAATAGAACAGGTTGTTACCATCACGCTTAAGGTCAGGATGCTCGATTTCCTCTATAACGACAAGAAGGTCGCCATTGACTCCGCCACGCTGCGCCGCATGTCCCTCGCCGCGGACGGTAAGCTGCATTCCGGCCTCAACACCTGCAGGAATGTTTACCTTGACGGTTTCCTTCTTGCGGATTACGCCGGTACCGCCACAGGTATGGCAAGGATTGGTAACGACCTTACCCTCACCGTTACACTGAGGACAGGTGGTATACTGGATAGTCCTTCCGAAGATGGAATTGACAACCTGCTTATACTGGCCGGTACCCTGACACTGAGGACAGGTCTTGATGTCAGAATCACTCTTGGCACCCTTTCCGTTACAGTCAGGACAAGGACGATAGCGTTCAAGGACAATCTCCTTGCTGCAACCGTTGGCAATCTCCTGAAGGGTAAGCTTAACCCTGGTACGGATGTCACGGCCTCTGTTGACGCGGGTTCCGCTTGACCTTGCGCCTCCGCCGAAACCGCCGAAGCCGCTGAAACCTCCGAATCCGCCGGCACCGCCGAAGAGGTTATTGAGGAGGTCGTCGAGATTCATTCCCGCAAAGCCGCCTCCGAATCCGCCTGCGCCACCGGCTGCACCGCCGTCTACTCCAGCAAATCCGAACTGGTCGTACTTCTGCTTCTTCTGCTCGTCACTGAGGACATCGTAAGCCTCGGAAGCCTCCTTGAATTTCTCCTCCGCCTCTTTCTTCTCGGCGTCGGTACCGTTAACCCAGCGGTCAGGATGCCACTTCAAAGCCAGCTTCCTGTACGCCATCTTTATATCATTGGCACTTGCGTTCCTGTCAACGCCAAGCACCTCGTAATAATCTCTTTTCTCAGCCATAATAATCTACCTCCTTATGCTCCGACTATAACCTTGGCGAAGCGGAGCACCTTGCCATTGAGAAGATATCCCGTCTGGGCGACGTCGATGATCTTGCCCTTGAGTTCCTCGCTTGGAGCCGGGAACTGGGTAACGGCCTCGTGGAAGTCGGTATCGAATACCTCTCCCCTGGCCTTGATTGGCTCAAGTCCCTTGGTCTTAAGGAAGGTAAGGAGCTTATTGAATATGATTACAGGGCCCTGCTCGAGATCCTTTTCAGGATCGAGATTCAGTGCCCTGAATGCGCTTTCACAATCGTCAAGAACAGGAAGAAGTCCCTTGATGATATCAGAAGAAGCATTCTTGACAAGTTCAAGACGGTCCTCCGCATTGCGACGGCGGAAAGTTTCGAACTCTGCCATAAGGCGGATGTAGTCATCCTTCTCCTTCTTCAGGTCAGCCTCAGCCTTTGCAAGCTTCTCTTCAAGTTCATTAAGCTTAGCATCAGCCTTGACCTCTGTCTCCTTGGCTTCATTCTGTTTTGCCTCAGCCTGCCTGGCTTCTGCCTTTCTGGTTTCTTCCTTCTTATCTTCTTTTATCTTTGACATGGCACTATAATATTTCTAAATAAGTTGAATTATATAATTTTTATAATTTTAATAATTCTGTTAATTCAGAAACAAAAAATCTGCCAAGCCAAAAATATGACAAAGTGTCAGTCTGCCGATGACCTACCTGGAATGCTTGCGGGCATATTTGGGATCGAATGCCATATTGAGTGCGTGAGCAAGACGGTATCCTGCATTGCGAAGCTCGATCTTGGTAAGTTCGGTGTGCTTGAGGATCCACTTGGAATTCAGTTTGTCACCCTCCTTAACACTGAAACGGCACTCCTGACAGAGATTGGCCACGTTCTGTCCCCAGTCATAGATATCTCCCTTGCAGATTTCGTCAATTTCCTCCTGTGAGCAGTTGTCACAGATCTCAGCGATGTCGGAGAAGCTGAACGGAAGAGGAGTTACAACCATGAAATAATCCCATACCTTGTGATATGTGGTCTGCTCCCCTGAGAAAGTGACCTCATACTTGCCGATATTCTCGTGCATCGCCGCATAGCGTACATGTCCCGGGCAATGCATGTCACCCATAAGGTGGGTAAGCATTGCAACCTCCTTCCACTGTACTGAATCAGGAAAGTCCGATGCATGGGCGAGGTCCTGCATGCAATGGTCAGCAAAATAAACGGCATTGGTGAGGTGACGGCCCGTCTCAGGATGCTTGAGGGTATTATATGGACGGTTGTTCTCATCAACCTCGAATGTATGGGCATGACCTGTGCCGCCTGTCCATTCAAGCGGGAAGGTGGCGTCAAGCTGCTTGCGGTAATCGTCACAATATGAGGCGATGGCAACCAGAGCGGTGCCATGCATAATCTTGTCGATGCGCTTCTGTGTGGTTTCGGTGAGATGGTTTTCTGCAATCTTTGCCACTGTGGCGTGTCCCATGCGGCCCCAGCCAAATGATGGAGCTGAGATCACCGCAGCAGTAAAAAGAAGGGCTGCAGCCTTGAGGAATTTAGTTGTCATAAATAGTTTGTGGTATTTTGTGGTATTATTAGTAAAAGGATAATTCCGTCAAATATACGCAGTAATTTTATATATTTGTCCAAAACCTAATAACCCAAATTATCTACAATGAAGAAATTAATTATTGCTCTGACCGTCCTGTCATTTTTGACCATGCAGGGCGCTGATGCCCGCACGGTTACAGGTAAGGTACACAGCGGAAAGAAAAACCTTTCCGGAGTTATCGTGACAGACGGCGCATCGTTCACGAAGACATCGGGAAACGGTACGTTCAAACTTGAGATTGACGATGCCGCAAAATTCGTATGGGTTGTGACCCCTTCAGGCTACACCGCAGACTACAGCAGCGGCACCCCTGAATTCTACAGGGTGGCCACCGCGGAGACCACAAGCTACGACTTCGACCTCATAGCAACCAGAAAAGGCGCGGACTTCACCCTCTTTTCAATCTCAGACCCACAGATCAAGACTCAGGAACAGTTCGACGAATTCATCGGAAAGCCACTCGAGGCCATCATTGACGAGGCCGCCAAGTATAAGGACAACGTACCTACCGTAGGCGTATTCCTCGGCGACAACGTTTGGGACAGCTACGACCTTTTCGGCCCATACAAGGAGAACCTCAAGAGAGCCGGAATTCCATTCTACGCAGTAATCGGAAACCACGACTACAACAAATCTGAGAAAGGATGGGAGTGCGCCAGGAAATTCGAGGCGGCATTCGGTCCTACCTACTACGCCTTCCAGCTTGGAAAGGACTATGTAATCGTCCTGAACAACATAATGTACAGAGGCAACAAGAAATACACGGAAGGCTATTATCCTGAGGTACAGAACTTCCTCAAGGGGCTTCTGGAATTCATCCCTAAGGGAACCCACCTCTTCATCGCCCAGCACAGCCCTGTCAAGGAATGGTGGAACGGACGCACCATCGTGGACGGAGACAAGGTCCTTGCAATGCTCGACGGCTACAAGGTTGACTTCATAAGCGGCCATACCCACATCCAGAACAACATAGACTACACTCCTGACATCCACGAGCGCAACGCGGCTTCAATCTGCGGCTCCTGGTGGACATCCAAGATCTGCAACGACGGTACCCCTAGGGGTTTTGAGGTATTCACCGCCGAGAAGGGACAGCTGAAGAATTACTACAAGCCTGTCGATCATCCTGCAGACTATATCTCAGAAGTCATCAAGCCTGGACAGATTCAGATTCATCCTAACGAAGTCCTCGTAAACGTGTGGGACTACGACAGCAGATGGACGGTTGAATGGAGCGAGGACGGAGTGCAGAAGGGGGCCATGAAGCAGGTCGAGGGAATAAGTCCTGACTACACGGCGGAAATCCTGGAATTCTTTGAGAAGAATAACGCCTGGAAGCAGGAATACAAGCAGCCAAGGAAGAACATCCACTACTTTGCCTGTGAGCCGGGACAGTACTCAAAGCAGGTCAAGATCAAGGTTACAAGTCCTTACGGAGTTGTAAACGAGCACACCGTTGACCTCACGCCTATGGGATACCTTGACGTACAGGCACACCGCGGAGGCGCAGGACTTATGCCTGAGAACACCTGGTATTCAATGCGCAACGCCATCGACATGGGAGTCAACACCCTTGAGTTTGACCTCCAGATCTCAAAGGACAAGAAGGTGGTGGTTTCACACGACGCATACTTCCACTCACGCTACGCAACCCGTCCTGACGGAAGCGAGGTGAAGAAGGGCGAGCCTCTGGAATACATCTACACCATGCCTTACGACTCAGTATTGAAATACGACGTAGGAAAGCGTCCGGGCAACGTATGGCCTGACAAGGCACAGATCTGCTGCGTCAAGCCGCTTGCAGGCGACCTCATCGACATGGTGGAGGCTTACACGCAGTACAAAGGACTCTCCCCTATGCGCTACAACATTGAAATAAAGAGCCGCAAGGGCAAGGGCGAAGGCACCGACTGGCCTGACTATAAGGAGTTCTGCGACAGATGTCTGGACCTTCTTCTCAGTAAAGGACTTGGAGACCGCCTCGTCGTCCAGTGCTTTGATACAAGGGCGCTCGAATACATGCACGAGAAATATCCTCAGGTAAAGCTTTCATTCCTTACCGACAAGGAGTATCACAGCTGGGAGGAAATCAAGGCACAGCTCACATTCCTTCCTGAATGGATCAGCCCTAACTACAAGGTTGTCACAAAGGAAATGGTGGAAGGAGCCCACAAGGAAGGTGTAAAGATTGTTCCTTGGACCTGCGACGACAAGGAAGAGATGAAGGCAGTAATTTCAACCGGCATCGACGCCCTGATCACCAACTACCCTGACAGACTTCTCGAAATCACGAGAGGATACTCGTCAGCAGTTCTCTGGACACACAGTTAGAAAGCAAGTTCGACTCCGAAGTTCAGGGCACCGTCGTGTCCTGAACCGGTATGAGTCAGCCTGTGATAATAATCGATCCTGATGAATTTCAGGATATTGCTCAAGCCGGCGCCGACCTCGACGTACGGCTTTTTTAGGCTCTGCATACCCTCCGGGAACATAAGGATGGACTGGGATTCAGGTCCGTGCGAGCCGTCGTTCTCTGGACGGATCGTACCGTATGCGGCGCGGAAATAGACATTCTCACGGACTCCGAGTTTCTTCAAAAGAGGAACCTTACCAAAGAAGAATCCCCTGAAATTATGGCGGTAGAACACCTTAACCCAGCTATCGGCGGCAAACTCGTAGTAGTTCATGCAGGAGAAGGCTCCGGCATCAAGGAAATACGAGCCGTTACCCTCAAGAAGCTTGAGCATAGGATAAGGGACCTTTCCTTTCACGACTCCGGCGTTGACAAAGATGGTGGAAGTACCGCAAGGAGGCATAGAAAGATTGTAGGTAACCTCAACCTCCGGACGGAAATAGGTGTAATCATTCCTGCCGAGGCCCTTCAGCGCACCCGTTGCGATAAGTTTGATTACAGGGAAATCTGAATAGATATAGTACTTGTCAAACACGCCCCTTGTAATCATCTCGTTCCAGGAGAAGCGCAGTGAAGCGGACAGGTCATTGGAACCGACTGAACCGATGTAGTAGTGGTTTGGAGTAATCATCGGCACATACTGATTGGCATAGATGCGGATGGTCTGGAGTTTCAACTCGGCGTTGACGCCTGGAAGGAACTCGTGCTCGTAATCCACGGAATACTCGTTGACGGGGCTCATCTTGGCAGTGTTGCCTTTGGTAAGGACGGAGTTCATGATATTGTTCTCCGTGAAAGAGTAGGCGCTCTTACCGAGCTGGACTACATCGCGCTTGAAATCCACCGTAAGCTTTCTCGTAGGCTGGTTGTCTCCGAAGATGAACTCGGCCTTTGCCTCGCCCTTGAGTCCCCTGTCCTTGAAACCATAAGCACCGTAACCGGTAAGCCTGACGTGACGGCTGAAATCAGAGGTGGTACGGCCTCCGATCTGTACCCTGACACCCTCGAGATTATCGTAACTTACAGTCTTGAACCACGGGCCATACTGGAGCCACTTTGCTTTCGGCAGGGTGTAATAGCCATTGATAATGGCCTCGAGGATAGAATAGACATCCTGATAAAGAGGGGCCTGCTTCACGGCATCTACCATTTTGTAGATATTGGCCTCTTTCTCAGAAAGTTCGAACGGACGGGCCTGCTGCCAGAACTCCTCGTCATTCTTGACCACATTCTTGCTAAGGAGGACATTGGTATGGGCTGAGCGCATATCGTCCTCTACCCTACCCGTAAATACAGGATTGGAATAATCGATGGTACGCGTACCGAAGAAGGTTACCACCTTGGACGAATCTTTCTTCTCTGGAGAGAACTCCATATAGAGTTTATCCCTCTTGTAAAACCAGCCGGAGTCCGTCCTGACGTTTTCTATGTCGATGACATAGTCCTTGATCCAGTTCACATTGGCCGCCCTCTGGAGTTTGATATGGGCTTCCTTGAGGGCATACTCCTCGGCATCGATACTGATCTCACCGTCGAAAACAGGAGAAGACACAGTCTTCACAGGATGGAAACGCAGCTTGTACGTCTTACGGCCGTCCACCTGAAGGGAATCGATGAGGAAGTAATTGTAATACATCATTCCCGAAGAGAGCAGAGGCGAAGGAATCTTTACATCGAACACCGTGAGGTAATTCTGATAGAGACTCGTCTTCATATGCATGCTGCCGGTGAACTGGGCAAGAGTCGGGGTGTTCTCGATACCGGAAATCTTGTTGGCAATGATTTCCTCCTTGTCAAACGAAGGGTTCTTGGAATGATAGTTTCTGGCAAGATTTTCCGATATCATGGCCGGAAGATAGGTCCTTCCGGAGACGATGGAGGTATCCACGTAATCCATCACGAAGCCGAAGTTCTTCTGGAAATGCTTGTTCCTTAGGAGCCTGGCAGGATCGACAATATCAAGTTCAAGACGGCTGTAGGTATCACAGTCATAATAGTCCATATTCTCAGGATCGTTCTGCGGCTTATGCTCGTTGATAAGTTTCAGAAGGCGCCTGACCTTATGGTCGTCTGCCTTTACCCTGGAAGCGTTAAGCTGGGTTCTGAGAGGAGTAAGCTTGAAATTGAGTTCATTGAATGCGCCGGGCTTGACATTAGCCTCAAGCGTCTCATAACCAAGGAGATTTACGCATATGACATTTCCTGCGTGCTCCCTTGTCTCTATAGAATAATTACCGTCAAAGTCTGTTGATACACCAATTGTGGTGCCCTTGAAATAGATGCCCACAAAAGGCAGGGCCTCACCCGTTTCAGCATCGGTCACGACGCCCTTGACCCTTGTGCTCTGGGCAAAGGCCGCAATCTGAAACAGGCAGAATATTAAGACTAAATGAAGTTTCTTCCAATACATAATAAAAGCCTTCCGGTTAAACAATCGGAAGGCAAAAGTACTAATTATTTGAATAATAGATATGTCCTATAAGTTCAAATCTACATCCTCTCCGGCAACTCGATGCCAAGAATCTTCATATCCTTTCGGAGAACATCAGCTATGACGGCAATAAGTTCGAGCCTCATCACGAGGACGTCCTTGTTCTCTTCCTTGAGGATAGGAGTATCGTGATAATACTGGTTGAACTCCTTTGCAAGGTCATAAGCATAGTTTGCAAGGGTTGAAGGTGCAAACTGGGCGCCAGCCTCGGCAACCTTTGAAGGGAAGGTGTTGAGAAGTTTCACGAGCCTGATTTCCTTAGCAGTCATCGGAGTGTCGCTCTTGAGGGCGCAGGCGCAAACCTTGATGCCCTGAGCCTCAGCCTTCCTGAGGATGGACTTGATTCTGGCGTGGGTGTACTGGATGAACGGACCGGTATTTCCGTTGAAATCGATACTCTCCTTTGGATTGAAGAGCATAGTCTTCTTAGGATCCACCTTGAGTATGAAATACTTGAGGGCGCCAAGGCCTATCATATGATAGAGTTTCTCCTTCTCCTCCTCGGTCATATCGGCAAGTTTGCCGCTTTCCTCGGAAGTGGCCTTAGCCTCTTCGTACATCTTCTCGATAAGGTCGTCCGCATCAACAACGGTTCCCTCACGGGACTTCATCTTACCCTCAGGGAGCTCAACCATACCGTAGCTGAGGTGGAAGATTGAATCCGCCCAGTCGAAGCCGAGTTTCTTGAGGATGAGCTTGAGCACCTGGAAGTGATAGTCCTGCTCGTTACCTACCACATAGATATGTGAATCGAGTGAATTCTCCTCGAATCTCTTCTGCGCAGTTCCAAGGTCCTGCGTAATATAGACAGAGGTTCCGTCAGAACGCTGAACGATCTTGCGGTCAAGTCCGTCCTCGGTGAGGTCACACCATACGGAGCCGTCAGGATCCTTTACGAACACACCCTTCTCGAGTCCGGCCTTGACGAGTTCCTTTCCGAGAAGATAGGTATCGTGCTCATAATATGTCTTGTCGAAGGAAATGCCGAGGGCCTTGTAGGTCTCGTCAAATCCCTTGAACACCCACTCGTTCATCTTTGCCCAGAGGTCTCGGACTTCCTTGTCGCCCTGCTCCCACTTGACAAGCATCTCGTGAGCAGCCTTGAGGCAAGGAGCCTCCTGCTTTGCAGTTTCCTCATCCATTCCGCTCTTGACGAGTTCGTCAACCTGGGCCTTGTAGATATCGTTGAACTTCACATAGCAGTCTCCAACAAGATGGTCACCCTTCTTGCCGGAAGTCTCCGGAGTTGCTCCGTCGAATGCCATCTGCCAGGCAAGCATGCTCTTGCAGATATGCACTCCGCGGTCGTTCACGAGCGTAACCTTGATCACATTGTTACCGCAGGCCTTGAGAAGGTCAGATACGGCAGCGCCGAGAAGGTTGTTACGGATATGTCCAAGATGGAGAGGCTTGTTGGTATTAGGAGACGAGAACTCCACCATCACGTTCTTTCCGGTAGAAGGAAGCTGGCCGAAATTATCGTCCTTTGCGATTTCAGCAAATACCTCGTTCCAGTAAACCACAGAGAAGCTGAGGTTGAGGAAGCCCTTTACTGAATTGTAGGCTTCTATCTCAGGACAGTTTGCCTTGAGCCACTCTCCTATTGCGTTTCCGGTATTCTCCGGAGTGCTGTGAGAGATTCTCAGGAGAGGAAAAGTAACAAGGGTGTAGTCACCTTCAAACTCTTTCCTGGTGACACCAACCTGAAGCGTGGATGCATCTACATCCGCGCCATAAAGAGCCTTCATTGCCGCTGCGGCCTTGGAGGCGATAAAAAGTTCCGGTGTCATAATTATCCGAGATAAGTCTTGAGAAGTTTTGAAGCGTTTGGCTTCTTGAGTTTACGGATAGCCTTTTCCTTAATCTGGCGTACACGCTCACGGGTAAGGTCGAGTCTTTCTCCGATCTCCTCCAGGGTCATCTCCTGACAGCCGATACCGAAGAAGCTCTTGATAATCTCCCTCTCACGGGTGGTGAGAATCTGGAGAGAACGCTCGATCTCGGTTGAGAGGGACTCACCAACCAGACCACGGTCTGCGCTTGGAGAATCATCGTTAGGAAGCACGTCGAGAAGGCTGTTGTCCTCGCCCTCCACGAAAGGAGCGTCAACGGACACGTGACGGCCCGAAACGCGAAGCGTATCTGAAATCTTGTCCTTAGGGACATCAATCATCTCTGAAAGCTCCTCGTTGGACGGCTGGCGCTCGTGAAGCTGCTCGAACTGACCGAGAGCCTTGTTGATCTTGTTAAGCGATCCTACCTGGTTCAACGGAAGACGTACGATTCTGGACTGTTCTGCAAGAGCCTGAAGAATGCTCTGACGAATCCACCATACGGCATAGGAAATAAACTTGAAACCACGGGTTTCATCAAATTTTTCAGCAGCCTTGATAAGGCCGAGGTTACCCTCATTTATAAGGTCAGGAAGAGAAAGTCCCTGATTCTGATACTGCTTCGCAACAGAGACCACGAATCTGAGGTTCGCCCTGGTAAGTTTCTCCAGAGCCTTCTGGTCGCCCTTACGGATTCTCTGGGCGAGTTCAACCTCCTCCTCCGGAGATACAAGTTCCTCACGTCCAATCTCCTGGAGGTACTTGTCCAAAGAGGCGCTCTCGCGGTTTGTAATCGATTTTGTAATCTTGAGCTGTCTCATATATGAAATAAAAAATATACCGCTTCGAGGAAAGATTCCCGAAGCGGTACTATAGCGTCGACAAATCTATTCCTATTTGTCGTCCTTACCGAATCCGATATAAACAGGCTTTCCATTAGCGTAAACGCCCTCAATGGAAATCATTCTCCTTGACTCAGACGCGATCTTAACGACATCTTCAGGCTTGCGTACAGGCTTGTCGTTGACATAGAGGATAACCATACCCTCCCTGGCGCCTTCTTCCTTCATTTTTCCTTCGGAAACGGCCTCAATTTCAACGCCTTCCTTGAGATTGAGCTCTGCGGCTTTCTTCTTATCGAGAGCCTTGAGTTTTGCTCCATAGAACGCTACCAATCCGTTTTCATCCACAGTTCCGTTCATTTCCTGAGCAGATTTGAACGTAACATTCACACTAAACTCCTTACCGTTTCGGTTGAGTTTCAGTGTGGCTTTGTCTCCCGGATGATAAGAGCTGACCTTCTCCTGAAGAGAAGCAGCATTAACGACTTTAGTACCGTCGATCTCAAGAAGTATATCACCTGCCTTGACGCCGGCTTTGTCAGCGGCGCCGCCTGCAATAACCTTCACTATATATACGCCTTCTTTTCCTGAAAGTTTCAAATCTTTCAAAAGTTTCACAATCTTTGAATCAGTCTCGGCAATCTCCTTATTCCCGTTATCAGGATCGAGGTTGTCAAAGCCCCTCATAGTGATTCCAAGATAAACTTTCTGGACGCTGCCGAAATCGATAAGGTCCGTAATCACCTTCTTGACCACATTGACAGGGACGGCAAAAGAATAGCCTGAATAAGAGCCGGTCTGCGAGTAAATCATCGTATTGATGCCCACCAGTTCACCGGAGCGGTTCACGAGGGCTCCGCCGGAGTTGCCGGGATTGACGGCCGCATCGGTCTGGATGAATGAATCCACGCCGGCGTCCTTACCCATTGAACGGGCCTTGGCGCTGATAATACCTGCCGTAACAGTAGAACGGAGGCTGTAAGGGCTGCCGATTGCAAGCACCCACTCGCCCAGGCGGAGGTTATCTGAATCGCCAAGAGGAACTACCGGAAGATTATTGGCATCAATCTTCAGGAGGGCGATGTCGGTATCGGCATCGGTACCGATGACTTCTGCCTTATACGTCTGGTTGCTGTTCAGGGTAACCTCAACGGTGCTGGCGCCGTTCACCACATGATTATTGGTGACGATGTAACCGTCGGAACGGATAATTACGCCGGAACCGCTGCCCTGACGGACCCTCTCCCTAGGCTCGGCCTGCTGAGGCTGCTGGCCGAAGAAAAACTCGAAGAACGGGTCAACGGGCATCGACTCTATCTGACTCTTGACTGTCACCTTGACATATACGACAGCGTCGACTGCCGATTCGGCTGCATATGTGAAATCAGGATAATCGCTCCGGTCAAGGCTGACCGTGCGGAACTGGGCTCCTGAAGTATCCCCGATTGCTGATCCGGAGGCGTTTTCCCTGCCGGAAACTGATTTCAAAGCAAATACTGTGAGGCAGCTTGTGGCCACACAGAGCATAATGGTTAATATAATTTTCTTCATAATCAGAAACGTTATTTTCCGGTCACATAAAAATCAAAGAATGTGCCAAAAGATGTAAAAAATAATTAGTACATTTGTGTGATTTAAATGACCAACGAAATGAAATTTACTGTTTCAAGCACAGAACTTCTTAAGGCGCTCGTAGGCGTATCAAAAGCGATTCCGACCAAGACAGCGCTTCCTATACTTGAAAATTACCTCTTCGTTCTCAACGGAGGTCTTCTCGAGATAACTGCGTCAGACCAGGACCTCACCCTCCGCACATCAATCGAAGTGGACAACACTGAGGAAGAAGGCAGCATCACCGTTCCTTCACGCCATATCACCGAACTGCTCAAGGCCCTTCCGGACCAGCCTGTGACAATCCGCACAGTCAACGACAGCTCCATCGAATGCGCATGGGCAAGCGGTAACTCAATGCTTCCATACCTCCCTGCAGACGACTACCCTGAAATCAAATCCGTAGGCGAAGACGCCGAGCAGGTAAGCGTACCTGCCGAGATCCTCATTGAAGGAATCTCAGGAACAGTATATGCAACGGCAGACGACGAGATCCGTCCAGCAATGAACGGTATCTTCTTCGATATTGACACGGCATCAACCACCCTCGTGGCTTCCGACTCACACAAACTCATCTGCTACACCACAGAGGAGTTCAAGTCAGCCGTAAAGGCATCGTTCATCCTTCACAAGAAGCCGGCCAGCGTCCTCAGAGGCGCCCTTTCAAAGGATGACGGAGACGTTCAGATCAGCTTCGACTCATCTACCGTCCTCTTCCAGTTCGGTTCAACGTCAATGATCTGCAGGCTTGTCGTAGGAAAGTACCCTAAGTACCGCGACGTCATCCCTCAGAACAACGCAAACGTTCTCAAGATTGACAGGCTTCAGCTTCTCAACACCCTCAGGCGTGTTTCTGTCTGCGCCAACAAGGCATCGAACCACATCAAGTTCGACCTCAAGCAGGGACAGATAGAGATTTCAGCCCAGGACCTCGGATTTGCAATCGCTGCATACGAGAAGGTAATGTGCGACTACAGCGGAGACGACCTCACAATCGGCTTCAAGTCAACATTCCTCATTGAGATTCTCTCGAACATGTCTTGCGAGACCGTGGTAATGAAGTTTGCAGACTCACGCCGCGCAGCCCTCATCCTTCCTTCAGAGGAAGAAGCAGCAAGCGAGAAGATCTGCGGCATCATTATGCCAATCATGATTTCATAGTTTCTATTAGTATATGGAACTCAACCTTGAAAGGCCATTGCTCTTCTTTGACATAGAGAGCACTGGCCTTAATATTCCTACAGACGCCATCATTGAACTGAGTTTTGTCAAGATTCTGCCCGGAGGCGAGCAGAGGATCAAAACCTGGAAGGTTTGTCCGTGGGATTATGTCAACAACTGTCAGCGTCCTATCAATCCAAGCGCATCTGCCGTTAACGGAGTGACGGACGATATGGTAAAGGACTGCCCTAAATTCTACGAGATCCTTGACGAAGTGGTGGAATGGATCGGGGACAGCGACCTTGCCGGATTCAACTCCGCAAAGTTCGACCTGCCGATGCTGGCCGAGGAACTTGAGCGTGCAAGGAAGTTCACGGGCAAGAAGATTGCCATCAACCTCCACGAGAAGAAGATGGTGGACGTACAGAACATCTACCACGCCCTCGAGCCACGCAACCTCAAGGCTGCCTACCGCCATTTCTGCGGAGGCAAGGACTTCGACAACGCCCATACGGCTGAAGCCGATACAATAGCCACCTACGAGGTACTCAAGGGAGAACTCGACATGTATCCTGACACTCTGAAGAATGACGTCAACTTCCTCGCAGGATTTGCAGGAAGGCCAAAGACCGTGGACTACGCCGGAAGGCTCGTTTACGGAGAAAACAATGAAGCCGTCATCACCTTCGGAAAGCACAAGGGAAAGACGGCCCGCGAGGTTTACAGGACAGAGCCTTCATACTTTGCCTGGATTGAGAACGGTGAATTCACCCTCGACACAAAGCGTCAGTTCGCCCTCCTGAAAGAGCAGTTCGAGCAGGAGAAAAAGGCGGCATCCAGACAGCCGGCAAGCGAGGAGCAGCTCCGCGCCCTCCAGGGCAAGTTCGGAGGCGGACATCAGGGAAGCCTTTTTTAATAAATGAATATAATTGTAAAGACATCCGACGGCGGCCTGATGGTAAGGCCTGACACGACCTGGGAGAAGGACAACGAAGACTTCTTTCCTCCCGAGTTCGTAGAAAGGCTCACCTATACGCCAGTCCTCTTTGCAAGAGTCAGCAAGCCGGGCAGAAGCGTTGGTATCCAGTTTGCCGACAGATACTTTGATTCAGTCGGTTTCGGCGTCCTCCTCTACCCCGAGAACCTCATCACAGAAAAGGAAACCGGACTGTGCGAGGCCACGATGATAGACCACACGTCCTTCCTCCCCTGCCCAACCTTCGACAAGGCTGCCCTCGGTCAGGAGGACAACAGTTTCATCCTGCGCAGGAACGGAGAGACAATCTACCAATACGAAGGAGGAAACGTCAGCATGATAAAGGAGGCCCTGAGCCAGGCCACCCGTTACATCTTCATCAGAACCGGGGACCTCATAGCCATAGAACTTGAAGGCAGGAAGCCTGTCTGCGGCAAAGAAGGCGCATCCATCTCGGCAACCTGGGGCGGGAAATCAATCCTTGACTTCAATATAGTATTTTAGGCTGCCTTCCGGCAATACGGAAGGATGGAAGATACGGATCAGGTCTTCAAGAATAAGGTCAGGGCGGGAAGAGCCGCTCTCCCAGAAATCATTACCACCCTCGGGAGTTGTCCTGAGGGTGTTGTTGTATACTTTCTTATGTATGACGGGAAAGTCTCCGAAAAGAGGGTTCAGACCGCGGAGCTGACCGAGGGTGTATGCCCAGCCCACGTTGAGCCAGCAGTCCGCCTCCATTGAGAGGGCATAGGCCTGTTCTACGCTTATAAGGGAAGACTCGCTCCTTCCTTCCCTGGAACCGAGAATCATTCCTCCGGCATCACGTATCAGCTGGGACATATAGCTGTTTTCACCGGGAATATACCAGGCATCACCGTAAGGCACATTGATAAGGACCTTAACGGGAGCCGCATCCTTTACCATTTTCTTCAGTTCATTATATCGGGAAGCAACGGCTCCGTAAGCGGAATCAGCCTCGTGAAGTCTTCCGGTAAGGGCTCCGAAAAGGCGGACATATTCCGCCCTGGCAAGAGGGTCCTCCTCCAACTGGTCGCTGATAATCAGGGTCTTCACGCCAAGGGAACGGAGAATGGAGCAGTATGCGGGCTCCTCTGGGGAAAGGCTGTAACCAACCAGAAGGTCAGGGGCAAGTTTTACGACAGCCTCATAATTCAGGTTGGAGTCGTAGCCCACTTCAATGGCATGTTCCTTCACGTAAGGATTTGAGACATACTTCTTTCCGGACATTCCAAGCACCATTTCCGAACATCCTATCCTGTCCAGGGCCGCCAGGTACGAGCCCGACATAAGTACGAAACGGGACATCGAACCGCCTGTCAGGGTATCGCGTTTGGACGAATACGGATTGATCACGGCTACGGTGCTGTCATCCAGGACATCGAAATACAGGGCGCGTCCTTCCTCGGAGGAAGTTCCACGTCCCGCTCCCGCAGTGCAGGAAGCGACTAAAAGTATTGCAACAAGGGCAGTTAAAGCATATCTCATACAGTTGGCAAAGTTATCTCTTTTGACTAAATTTGCGCCAAATTTTAACGGACAATGATCGACAAAAGTGTTCAAATGATGGACGCCGGGATGGCGATGTTCAATTCCAACGCCGGATTCGGCGAGATTATTGGAATGACAAAATCAGAACTGATGCGTCTCGGAGGCAAGATTTACGAAGTCGGAGACAGGGACGGAGGCAAATTCTCCACCACCATTCCGTCTGAAGATCTTCCCGAAGGAATCGGCGACTGCGACCTCTTCCTGGACTGGTCCTGCACCGGCAGAAGAAGATACATCTCTGCCAGGGTCGAATCAGCCGGTGAAGGCAGATATGTTGTCCGCTTCAAGGAAGGAAATAAGAACACCACCTTCAGAAACCTGTGTTTTGCGCTTCTGGGCGCCTACGGTATCATCGGTCTCATTCTTGCCGGCAATCCGGTTGGAAAGCTCTCAGGAATAGCCCTTGCACTCTTCAGTCTCTATCTCTGGGCAAAACCCAGCATCAAGGCCAAAAAAGCCGTCGAAGAATTGATACACACAATAAACACCATACAATAAAAACCAAGTAGAATGAAACTTTTTCCAATTTACACCTGGAACAAAGGCTTGAATCGCGTTAAAAACGGAGGAATGAATTTCATCAACCTCCCATGGGCCCAGGGCGTAGTCCTTCTGGTCTGTGTTGCGATTGCAATGCTTCTTGCGAACCTCTCTTTCACCAAAGAGCTTTACAAAGGTTTCCTTGAGACAAGTCTCACCATCCATATCCACAGTGAGCACCACGACATCTGGTTCCCAAGGGGAATGACTGTCGAAAAGTTCATCAACGACATCCTGATGGTAGTCTTCTTCTTCACGGTAGGTCTTGAAATCAAGCGCGAGGCCGTATGCGGAGAGCTGTCATCGGTAAAGAAGGCGCTTCTTCCTGTCATCGCGGCATTCGGAGGAGTCATCGCTCCTGCCCTCATCTTTGCAGCCATCAACCACGGTACGGCAGCGGCATCCGGCTGGGGAATCCCAACGGCCACCGACATCGCTTTCGCCGTAGGTATCATTTCGATACTTGGAGACAAGGTTCCGATTTCATTGAAAGTATTCCTTACGGCACTCGCAATTGCGGATGACCTCGTGGCCATCCTTGTCGTAGCACTTTTCTACGGCGGCTCCGTAAACCTCGGCCTTCTTGCGATAGCAGGTGTACTGATCCTCGTAATCCTGCTCATCAACAAGCTGGGAGAAAAGCGCCTTGCCGTTTACCTCACCCTTGCAACCGCACTTTGGATCCTCTTCTACTATGCAGGCATCCACTCTACGATGGCCGGCGTAGTGATGGCGTTCCTCACTCCTATGAATCCGCGCTATCATAAGGCATACCTCAGAAGAAATCTCAGACTCAACGAGAAGAAACTTCGCCAGCTCAATGAAGACTGCTGCGACGACGACTTCCCTAACGAAGAGCAGAGGCACTGTCTCAGGAGCATAGCAGATTCAGCAAGAAACGCCATAGGTCTGAGCTACCAGGCGGAACATGCGCTCGGCAACTGGGTTAACTTCCTTATCATGCCTATTTTCGCCCTTGCCAACGCAGGTGTTGAAATTACCGATCCTTCATACTTCAACATCTTCCACTTCGACAGCACCCTCGGAAGCGTAAGCCTCGGCGTCTTCCTTGGCCTTCTTCTTGGAAAGCCAATCGGAATCACACTCGCCAGCGTGGCCGCAATCAAGAGCGGAGCCTGCGAGAAGCCTAACAAAGCCAGCTGGGCGATGCTCTTTGCAGTTGCCTGCCTCGGAGGTATCGGGTTTACAATGAGTATCTTCGTGGATACCCTAAGCTTCGGTGACCAGACACCTGAAATCATGGATCACCTCAGGAACGCAGGTAAGATAGCAGTCCTGATGGGCTCTCTCTGCTCAGGAATACTGGGTAGTATCTTTATATCATTTATACACAAGATTGAGGCCAAGAAGGCCTAGAGGGCCTTCGCTGCGGACTCGCCGGCAAGAAGGCCGGTTGAGAATGCCACCTGGAGGTTATATCCTCCCGTATCGCAGTCCGCATCCAAAACCTCACCGCAATAATAGAGTCCGGGAGTCTTCCTGGACTCTAATGTTTTAGGGGTAATGCAATCCGTGGACACGCCGCCCGCGGTAACCACGCAGCGCTCGTATCCCACATAGCCTTCAATCTCGAAACGCCAGGCCTTGAGAAGGGAGGCAAGCAGGTTGAAATCTATCCTCTCGTTTCCTTTCTTTCCCTGAAGGATGTCAGGGTTGGACCTGGTAAATCCCGGAATGAGATCCCACGGCATAAGTTTACCTAAGAGGACTCTCAGCATCTCCTTGAAGTTAAGACGACGGCTGCGCGGGTCCTTCTGAATTTCATTCCAGAGGGTTTTCACCCTGGCAAGGATATCAGCTTCGGGCACGCCCGGCTTCAAGTCCACCACGAGGGCCGTCTTTCCGCCGTTGACGATGGCCTTGACGCAGTTTCTGCTGACGGCAAAGCCTACAGGTCCCTCGATTCCTCCATCGGTAAAATCTATGTCTCCGAACTCGGACTGAACCTCGTTGCCGCCCACATAGAGGGTGACGCCGACATTCTTAAGCTGAACCCCGGCAAGGGCATTGCCTATATCGCTAAGAGGCTCACTCCTGTCAATATGGCCCTTCATATCCTGGGGAGCCTTAGGATCGTAATTCTTATAGCCTTTCGGGACCATGGCCGTAAGCGACGGGAAGGTTGCGGTCACCTCGTCTCCGAATGACCTTGCCCACTTGTAACCGTCTCCGGTTGAGCCGGTTGAAGGATAGGACAGTCCGCCGGTCGCTACGATGAGTTTCTTTCCCGTCCACTGTCCTGAGGGCGTCTCTACGATGAACTCTCCGTCCACCAAACTGATAGCGGAGACTTCACAGTCAGTAACCACCCTGGCGCCGAAATGCTTTGCGGCTCCAAGAAGGGTGTCCACCACATCAGAAGCGTGGTAAGATGCTGGATAAGCCCTGTCTCCCCTCTCCACCACGCACTCAAGACCGCGTCCGGAGAGGAAATCTATCATTCCCTGGGAAGTCAGATTATAAAGGGCCGGTTTGAGGGCGTTGGCCTTTGAGCGGATGTGTCCGGAAAACTCGTTCCAGCTCTTAAGATTGGTGAAATTACAGCGTCCCTTACCCGTAATCATAATCTTTCTGCCGACTCTTGGCATCTTCTCAAGGACGGTGACCTGTGCCACCTTTCCCATCTGTGCCAACGCCTTTGAAGCGCCGTAGGCGGCCATAAGTCCGGAGGCTCCTCCACCAATAATTATAATGTCAGACTTCATAGATAATCAAAATAAATGCTTATATTTGTATCCCAATCCGGATTAAAGCCGGACCTGCCACTTTAGCTCAGTCGGTAGAGCAGCGCATTCGTAACGCGCAGGTCGCCAGTTCGAGCCTGGTGAGTGGCTCAGGAAACATCGCAAAGATAGCAAAAAGCCGTAGCATATCCGCTACGGCTTTTTCAATACACAGTTTTTAGTAACTTTGCTACGATGAAGATTTGTATAGGACTTTCAGGAGGCGTTGACTCCAGCGTTGCCGCCCTGCTTCTCAAAAGGCAGGGATACGACGTCTTTGCCATGTTCATGCAGAACTGGCATGACGCGGACGCCACCCTGCACGGCGACTGCGAATGGGAGGAAGACAGATTCGTGGCCGAAATGGTTGCAAGGAAGATTGGCATTCCTTTCTATTTTGTGGACCTCAGCAAGGAGTATCGCCAGAGAGTGGTGGACTATATGTTCGACGAATACTCAAAGGGACGCACCCCTAATCCGGACGTCCTTTGCAACCGCGAGATTAAGTTCGACGCGTTTCTGAAGGCAGCGCAAAGGCTCGGAGCCGATATGGTTGCAACCGGCCACTACTGTCGTAAGGAAGAGTTCACGGACGAAAACGGCAAGACAGTCTACAAGATCTTCGCAGGCTCGGACCCTAACAAGGACCAGAGTTATTTCCTGTGCCAGCTGACACAGGAACAGCTTTCCAAAGCCCTCTTCCCTATCGGAGACATCATCAAGCCGGAAGTCAGGAGACTGGCGGCTGAAGCGGACCTTCCTTCTGCCGAGAAGAAGGACTCCCAGGGAATCTGCTTCGTAGGAAAGGTGGATCTTCCAACCTTCCTCCAGCAGAAACTGAAGCCATCCGAGGGCGACGTGGTGGAGGTGTATGACGCCTTCTATAAGGAGAACAGCCAGTACAACGGCATCGTAAGCCTGCTTGACAGGATAACCGCCGACGGGAAGGACGTGAATATGATCACCTCATACGTCTCGGAAGACAAGGCCACGGTTCCGTCCGCAGCCAACGCCTACGACCCTGAAAAGATAGCCGCCCTTACGGATGAAGAGCTCGACATTCTTGCTACTCCTCTGGATTACAGTTCCATTAAATTCGAGACAGAGACCTACCGAAGCGGTAAAAAGCACGTCAAGAAGACCAGATACAAGGAGAATCCTTTCGGCAAGATTATCGGCAAGCACGACGGAGCGCAGTTCTACACCATCGGCCAGAGAAAGGGCCTGAATATCGGCGGCCATGCCGATTCCGTCTTCGTCATTTCCACGGATAC
>CADBMK010000173.1 GCA_902795785.1 uncultured Bacteroidia bacterium
CCTATCGTGGAGCACTATCCTCATAAGTGGAAGGCGTACGATCTTGACGATATCGATTACCTCAGTTCTGTCCGCTGCGGTGACTGGAAACTCGTTTACAGGATGAAGACGGCTCAGTTAGAACTCTATAATCTTAAGGACGACATCCGTGAGCGCAATGACCTCAGCGCCAGATATCCGGATAAGACTAAAGAACTCGCCAGGGTTCTTGGCGATAAACTCCGCGGCTGGAACGCCTCGATGCCTGTTGTCTCAGCCACCGGCAAGCCAGTCCCTATGCCTGACGAACTCTAGACGGGAACTAGGCCTGACCTTCCATTTTTGATTTGAAAGAATAATAGGCCTGACGGGAATTGAATCCCGACTCAAGGGCTGCTTCCTGCGTGGAAGCCTGAGGGTTTTCCTTCAGGTATGCTTCTACGTGAAGCAGCCTTTGTTTATTGATATAATAGAAAAAACCTCCGAATTCAGCCTTGAACAGACCGGAAAGCATTGACCTGCTGTATCCGCTCCTGTCCGCCACGTCCTGGATTGTCAGGTGGGCGTCAAGATAGGCTTCCTGCTCCTCCACAACGGCGCGGATTGCATTTAGCATATCCTTTTTCTTCTTGTCTGATGCCTTGCGCTTCCTTTCCGGCGGCGCCGCTGCCGGCTCGACTTCCTCCATAGGCCTGTTGCGGTGAGGATGCAATACAGATATTACGAATGCCACAGACGACAGTGCAAGAAGCAGCATCACAATTATCAGGAAGCAACGCTGTCCGGTAATTGCTCCGGCCCAGCACAGGCTCATATTGATAAACACGAGCTTTATCCATTTCCTGGCGATGTTGACAGGGTAGTCTTCCGGGTTGGAATAATCGTCAGCGTCGTAACGCTTGGCCCAGTCCAAAACGATGGATGTTGCCAGTATGCAGATTCCGCTTGACATTGCCCCGAGTGTATACAGTATCGTTCTGAGTATTACCGGAGGAATCTTTATGACCTGTTCTCCTGGCCAGACAGCCATTCCGAAAGCCCAAAGCATTGCAATGGACATTAGGATTACCATATATTTCATGATCCTGCACCATTTCCCGCATTGGATTATTCTCTGGAAATAAGAAAAAATCAGCACGCAGAAGTGCAATATCGTAAGGGGAAGGAAATACAACCTTGCCAGAAACCATGCGTCGGCGCTGCCCGGGAACAGGGCAAATGGGACAAGCATAAGGGCGTTAAGGTATATTCCAGTTACATATGGACGTCCCGGATAATAATACTTGTGCGCCTTGTTGTAAGGCTGACACATATGAAACCAACGGATTGACGCGATTGTTAAGCTCACGGATATGAATACCGTGGCAGCTATTCCGCAAAAGTATATGTCAGTGTAATTCATTTTCGGTGTAAATATACATAAAATAATGCATTGTTTTGCATATTCTGGCCTAAGGCTTGACACTTTGCGGTCTCAGGATTGACACCTCATAAAAAAGGAAAAGGTAAATTAGCGCACCTTTAAATAGAACGCTAACTTTTAAAACCACATGAACTGTACAAAAAAGGAAACCTATGAGATTCCCTCGGCCAGTGCCGTGGAGATTGTGACCCAAAGAACAGTATGTATGTCTACCCAGGACTACGATTACGGCGACCTTGATGAAGATAATGAAGGATAGGAGGTCGAAAAATGAAAAATATGAAATACATCTTTACTGCCCTCGTTGCTTTTCTAAGCATTATGACTTCACGGGCTCAGGTAAGTACTTATTACGTTAATTTTTCAAGTAATGACGGAAAGTTTTGTATTGGCCGAACTACACACATTAACGAGGTGGATTCTGTAAGATACAGGACTGTTGGTATTACAACCATGCCGAACAGGCATTTCCACGAAACTGTCCAGACCGCAGTCTTTGCTGCCGGCGAAACGGCTAAGTACATAAGTGTTCCATTCCGCTTCCCAGAAGAAGGATCAGATGTGGAGTCTTATTCATATGCATATTCTCTTCTTAATTCCCGAAGTTATAGATTCGAGGTCCTGGATATGAAAGAACGTAAAATCCTGGCAAGTTGCACCCGTTCATTTGAAACACTTACGACAAAGTTTAACTGTCAGTACATAAGTAATGGTGAAGACCTCGCGTATTTTACGGATGACGGTACTCTGTCATCGGGTGTAGCAAGCGACAAGTATTATGATACGTATTATGAAGCGTCCCAGAATAATTGGATTACGGTTCTCGACTCTGATGCCTACAATAGCTTATATAGCATCTCTCTCTCTGATTTCTATGAAGTTGCGCTCAAGGGTCATAATGCTCAGATAGCCAGACTGCTCGATTATATAGGAGATAAGATGTATGTTACCGTAGGATTTACACAGAAAGAAGAGAATGACGGTTACCAGTATATACAGATTAGTAATGGGGACCTATTTGATGGAGATGATTCTGAAGGAAGCGTGAGCACCCCGTCAAACTCCTTGTATAAAGCCTGCTTTATCCTGAGTTATACTCCAAGCGGAAGCGTCATGACGTCGCCTCACAAGCAATTCTTCCCGCACAGATACAATGTACCGGATAAAGCAACCGAAAAGGCGGCCCAATTAACCCGTTTCTCGTTTGATTACAACAATTCACATCTGTATGCGCAGAAGTTTAAATCTGATGATTATATCGCTTCAAACGCAGGAGCTATTTCATTGTCTCCAAACTTTGGAGCAAATAAAATTAGAGTCAGATTCGATGCTGCCGGAAGTGGTTCAGATACGTGGTATTTTAAGGATTTGTTTGTTCGTACCACATTTGTGGATAATGTGAAACCGACTCTTCTCACGAGTCCTCACGTGGTAACAGGACGATATTACAGAAAATCTCGCACTACTATTTACATCCCTTTCAAGGAGATTGTCAGGGTTACGGGAACGCCTACTATTACAACATCCTGGGGAACGTTCACATACGACGGCGGTGACGGCACCAACGTTCTTGCTTTCTCCGGCGTGATAGACGCGCCAATCGGAACTGTCCTTAGTGTAAGTGCATTGAATGGCACTGTCACTGATGTCGTTGGCAATACTTTTACCTGGTCAGGAGTTCATACCTCAATGTATTCAGAAACAGTCAGGAGAAGCAACACTTTCGAGGACATGGATACTGACAGTCAGGGACGCGTCATTATCAAGACTAAAGATGATTTGTACAAACTGTCTATGTATCAGAAAGAAGGTGCGATCCCTGACGGAACGTCATTTATTCAAACTGCCAATATCGTCTGTGATGAAAACTTCGTTCCTATTGGAGACAATGCCCATCCTTTCAAAGG
>CADBMK010000174.1 GCA_902795785.1 uncultured Bacteroidia bacterium
AGCTGGTTCTTTAGAAGTTCCTGCATTATGTCGGCAAAAATCTGGGTATTGAATCCGCCGGCCTTGTAGCCTTTAGCAACTGAAGCATAGACATTGCCCTTGGCAAAATCATAAGTCACGGCCGCCTTTGGCATGAACTCCACAAAGGTCTTTGACCTCTTGCCCACGAAGGCGGTATCAAGGGCGTGATAGCCGGTTGCCCTTCCCATAACCGTCATCTGATAGTCATAATTGACGTTGCTGTCATAAGACATCCTGGTCTTCTCGACATCGAGGCGCACTCCGCCTGTCAAAGTGAAATGGCCGATCTTGTACTCGGACTGGTGGAAGATTGCGCCGCCGAATGTCGGAATATCAAAGTCACAGTAAACCGTGAAGTCATGCATATCGAGGCCTGAGTTAGGCATCATCTTCGAGATGGCCTGGTTAACGTGATAGAGGATAAGGTCATTGATTCCATCCTGATTGAAGTCAACGGGAGAATGCATGTCAAGCCACTTGGCAAAGCCGAAGGCTCCGAACACCCACTGCCACCTGGCATCCTTGTCGGCGCGGCGCAGAAGGGCTTCCTCGGTAAGCATCCTGCTGTTCTGATCCTGGAACATCACGAAGTAATCCTTGGCGGAGAAATCGTTGTCAGTATGCATCCTGTCCTTAAGGAGCTGGAACGATGTGGAAGATGAGAAGTTCACCTTATCTCCAAGGTGCTTGATATTCACTCCGGCCATAACCGACGTCCTGCGATAGTAGCAGGTATCATTTGTATTGACTCCGGCAAGTTCTCCGGTCTCAGGGAAATACTGCTGATACGCGTATCCCCCTTCATCTACGTAGCTGGCGCTGAGAATGTTATCCACACTCCAGCCGTTATCGCCGAGCCACTGGAAACGTACGCGTCCGAAGCCTTCCGATCCTCCGTCAACGGTCCTGCCGTCATACTCGTTCTTGAAATAGCCTGCGCTGCGCTTATAGCCGCCGCTGACGCTTAATCCCTTGTTTTCTCCCAGCATGGTGTACCATCCGGCCTTTGCCGCCACGCTTCCTTTCACATCATAATCCACAGAAGCGCGAACACCCTGCCATGCAAGCGGAGAGATTGTCTGCAGAAGCATGACTCCGCCTCCGGAGTTACGTCCGTAGAGGGTTCCCTGGGGACCGCGGAGCATTTCCACAGACCTCATGTCATAGAATTCAGTATCGAACAGGTTCTTGTCCATTACTGGAAGTCCGTCGATGTACATGGCCATCGCCGGATTGTCAATCCTGGAGCCGAAGCCCCTTACATAAAGGGACGCCGTCATGCTCGAGCCGTACTGAGGCTTATAGAAATTAGGGATTACGGCCGTAACGTCTTCAAGGCCGTTGATGCCCTCCTTTTCCATCCTTACCATACCGATGGTCGTAAGGGCCACTGGCTGAAGTTCTGCAGGACGGGCATTCTTAAGGGATCCAGTTACGGTAGCCGCCTGAAGTGAATCGGTCAGGACACCTGTCGCAACAATAAGAGAAAGTACACTACCAATCATTTTTCTTTTCGTTAGAATTTTCCGGATGCAAAAATACCTTCAGCTCCTGAGCCCCGCAACTATCACTTCATATAGTATTTACAAAAACATTTACTTAGATTTGTCAAAAATCATAAACTATGAACTTTACATTATCCAACAATCTGACCATCCCGGCTCCGGGATTCGGCACCTTTAAGACTCCGGACGGAGACATTTGCATCAATTCTGTACGTGAGGCCATCCATGCGGGTTATACGCACATAGATACGGCCGCCGTATACGGCAATGAGAAGTCCGTAGGCGAAGGCGTACGCCAGAGCGGAGCGGACCGAAGCGGTCTTTTCATCACAAGCAAAGTCTGGAACACGGAAAGAGGCTATGACAAGACACTTCGCGCCTGCGAGAAAACCCTTGAGGACCTGGGAATGGATTACCTTGATCTGTATCTGATTCACTGGCCCGCAAACGAGCAGCAGTTCGGCGACCAGGCCGTCAAGATCAACCTTGACACCTGGAAGGCCATGGAAAGGCTCCACGACGAGAAACTCGTGAGAAGCATCGGCCTTAGCAACTTCTACGCCCATCATCTTGAGCCAGTCCTTGCAAACGCGGACGTTGCCCCGGTCATTGACCAGATAGAATACCACCCTGGTCTTCTTCAAGAAGAGACTGTGGACCTATGTAAGAAAAACTCCATACTCGTCGAGGCCTGGAGTCCACTGGGAAGAGGCAAACTCGTAGAGGATCCGCTTCTTATAGAGACGGCCGGACGCTACGGCAAGTCCCCTGCCCAGGTCATCCTTAGATGGGTACTCCAGAGAGGCGTACTCCCTCTTGTCAAATCAGTCCATGCAGACAGAATCAGGCAGAATCTGGACATCTTCGACTTCACCCTCACCGACGAGGACATGGCAAAGATAGCAGCCCTTCCTGACACACGGTTCGGCTCACATCCTGACACCGCAAAGTTTTAAACATTAACAACATACAAATAAGGCCGGTCCTGATGGACCGGCCTTATCGTTTATGAATGTATCAAATTAGATTCCGTTTGATACTGCTGTAGTTTTGCTCTGAACTCCGTTCTCACCCTTGAGACTCCATACGATACCCTTTTCCATATTCTTGGCATTGTAATCCTTGAATTCAGAAGGGATATAGCCGGAGTTAGTGGTATACTCATTCTCAGGATAAGGAATCCTCTGGATGATATTACCAACGGAAACTCCTGAGCTTGCGCTGACTGCAGGATAAGTAAGGACACTGCTGTAATAATCAGGATAACCTGTTCGGCGCTGATCTGTCCAAGCCTCCTCAGAATTAGGGAATGTGGCAATCCACTTCTGGATCATCACACTGCGAAGCTTCTGCTCGTTGGTTGTACCAAATGCAGGAAGGGCGGCAATATAGTCATTATACTCAGCAGTTGTAATCTTGTCCGTTCCGCCTGAGCGTTTGATGAACTCTCCGAGACCGTCCATAGAAGCCTTGATGGCAGACTTGTATGTTGCCTCTGCATCACCTGAAATCCAGCCGCGGAGTATAGCCTCAGCCTTGAGGAAGAGAACCTCCGAATAGTTTGAGAATACCCATGAAAGGTTTTCATTTCCAGCCTTTGAATAATGGAAGACACCATTGACGTCCTTCATATTAAGACGGGCAAACGAGTTCTTTCCACCGTGAGCCGTAACCACAGCCTCCTCCGTGTCGGAAGTATAATTGAACGGATATCCGTCCCAGTTGCTGTTGCCTGCTGTAGCGGCGTCAGATCCTGCAACGAAGAAGAACCTGCGGCGAGGATCCACAACGCCAGTTGCGTAACCGGCATTGTCACCGTTCATTACGCTAAGGAAGTCACAGTTGGTAAAAGTGTTTGACCAGTCGTTATGGGTACGGTCATAGTAGTCACCCCAGACTCCTGTATCGCAGCTTATGCGGGCAATGTCCGAAGCAGAGTCAAATGCTCCGGCAGATGCCGTTACGAAATCAGACTTGAATTCCTGGGTATAGCCGGAAGTACGCATTGCAAGACGCATGATGAGTGTGTTTGCAAATTTCTTCCACATTGACCAGTCGTTGCTGAAGAGGAAGTCATAAGAACCGAAGTCAACCTGGCTGTCAGTGTTGCCAAGGAGTGTAACGTCAGCCTTAAGACGAGAGATCAAGTCAGCATAGATGTCCGCAACCTTGCTATAAGGAAGAGTAGAACCCTTGCCTGCGCCGAAGTTCCCTTCCTCGTCAAAGTAAGGAGCATCGCCGTAACGGTCAATTACCCTGAGCCAGAGTACTACGTTCCAGACATCGTTGGCAGCCTTGATGCAGGAATAGATTTCCTGGTCACCGCAGACCTCGTCAATAAGCCAGTACTCCTGAAGGCGCTCAGTATAGAAGTCACGCCAATAGATATCGCCCCATCCGGCATTGTAACGCCAGAAATCAGTCCAACCAAGACCCTGGGCGAAATAGTGAGCATACATATCGTCGTTCAGGTTAAAATTACGCTGGTGGTCATTTGACGCGCCATTGTAAAGAGTCCTGCCGAATATGTACATAGGCTGTGCGGCATCCTTTGTAAG
>CADBMK010000175.1 GCA_902795785.1 uncultured Bacteroidia bacterium
ACCTACCCACAGGGGTAAGTCCTTATATATCCACTTTATACGCAGTATACAGCAAACTTACCCCCGTTATTTGCGGTGGTGATGATGATGAGCTGTATGAAGTGTATAATTTATCATTCCGGTTACAAATATAAGGATTATTATTCAGATTCCAAATTATTCTCCTACTGAAAAGTGGAATTCAGTGTGCTGTGTGTAGGCCATGTGAGGATTTATGGTGATATCGCCGAAGGTGTCCGGATGGTTTACCGCATCAGGGTGATGCTGTGCTTCCAGAACGATGGATGTCTCTCCCGTGTAAACCTGGAGGCCAGGCTGGTCTGACCAGATTTCAAGGCGGCGTCCGCTCAGCGGCTCGTACAGGGAGCAGAGGAATTCTACGCCTGAAGGATTCAACTTGTTGATTTTCCAGTTGTTGTCATAGATGAGACTGTCTATTTTCCTGCCTTGCCGGAAGTCATAAGGAGTCCCGTCAACCTTCGCAAAGTCTCCGTATGGAATAAGGAGTGAATCCACCGGCTCATAGTAGTCCGCGTTGATTTGAAGCACGTGTCCTTTGAGAGGGCCGCAGCCTGCACCCCTGAGGTTGAAGAAAGGATGATAAGCTATGCTTACAGGCGTGGTCTTGTCGGTCTTTGCAAGATAATCTATAGAGAATACGTTGCCTTTGACCGCATAGGTGGCCGTAATCTCAATATTTCCCGGATAGCCTTCAAGTCCGTCCGGATGGATGAGTCTCATTACGATTCTGTCAGGCTGGACCTGAAGCACATCCCACTTGAGCATGTCAAGGCCTTTGTCGCCTCCGTGAAGGGTATTCACTCCGTTGTCGTTCTTAGGAGTTTCGTATCTGACTCCGTCAATTTCGAACGAGGCGCCTCCGATGCGGTTTGCCACCGGCCCTACGCAGGCTCCGTAGAAACGGTTGCCCTTTGCGTCGATATAATCCTGGATATTGTCATGTCCTTCGACAAGATTGTCTTTTATCCCGTTTCTGTCAGGGGCGGACATCGAAACGACTCTCGCTCCGAAATTTGTCACCTGTACGGTGAGGTCTCCGTCGCCCTTAAGGGTGTATATGCGGATTTTATCGTTTCTCTGTGTGCAGGATACGGTCAGGAGCAGAACTGCCGCCAGATAAAGAATCTTTTTCATAATGTCTATTTTCTTGTTTGACCATTGCCGTTGATCAGCCACTTGTAGGTGTTGAGCTCACACAGACCCATAGGCCCGCGTGCCCCAAGCTTCTGGGTGCTAATGCCGATTTCCGCTCCTAGTCCGAATTCACCGCCGTCGGTGAAACTGGTAGGGGCGTTTACATATACACAGGCAGCGTCCACCTTCTTCTGGAAGTCTTCCGCATGGGTCTGGTTTGTGGTGACTATGCTCTCGCTGTGGCCTGAGCCGTTGATGCGGATATGCTCGAGGGCTTCTTCAAGTCCTGATACCGTTTTGATGGACATCCTGTAGGCCATGAATTCAGTGCCGTAATCGTCTTCCGTGCTTCTTGCAAGGAGGTTGGCAGGGTATTTTCCTTCAAGGGCCGAGTAACTCTTCGGGTCTGCCAGAATCTCCACGTTCTTTCCAGCGAGTCCCTCGCAGATCTCAGGAAGGTCATTCAGTTTGTTCTCGTTTATGATAAGGCAGTCAAGGGCGTTGCAGACGCTTACTCTTCTTGTCTTTGCGTTCATCACTATCTTTGCCGCCATCTGCGAGTCGCTTTCCCCGTCAACATAGCAGTTGACCACGCCGGCTCCGGTCTCTATGCACGGAACCTTGGCGTTGTCACGCACAAAGTCTATCAGGCGGCGGCTTCCTCTTGGGATTACAAGGTCAACGAGGCCGTTTGCCGTAAGCATCTCGCCCGTAGCTTCGTGAGTTGCCGGGAGCAGGGTGCAGGCGTTCTTGTCCAGGCCTTCTTCGCCAAGGACTTCCCGGATGATTTCTACTCCCTTGCGGTTGCTGGCGTCAGCGTCCTTTCCGCCTTTGAGCACACAGGCGTTGCCGCTTCTGAGGCAGAGGGCAAAGACGTCGTAGGTGACGTTAGGCCTTGCTTCGTAGATCATTCCGATAAGTCCGAACGGAACGGAAATCTTCCTGAGCCTGAGACCGTTCGGCATAGTCCTGTCTTCCAGGATACGTCCAGTCGGTACAGGTAACTCTGCAACCTCCTTCATGCTGTCCGCAATGCCCTTGAGACGCTCCGGAGTCAGCATAAGCCTGTCGTAAAGAGGATTCTCCCTGTCCATCTTTGAAAGGTCCTCCATATTGGCCTTGAGAATCTCGTCCTGCTTCTGAAGGATCCTGTCGGAAACCTTGCGGAGGATGTCGCTTCTTTTATCGTCGCTGAGAAGGGCGACTTCCAGTGATGCCGCTTTCGCAGCCTTGAATACTTCTTCCAACATCTTTATTGATTCAAATACAGATAATCGTAATGGACAATCGGTTTCTGGTCGTGTTCTCCGGTAGAGCCCGTGGCGGTTACACTGTCCATTGAGGTGCGTCCCACGGCAATTTCCTTTCCGTTGTCATCCACGATGCTGACGATGTCACCCTCTTCGAACGAGCCTTCAATCCTGGTGACGCCCACAAGAAGAAGGCTTACCGCCTTCCCGCTTTTAAGTGCCTTGGCTGCATTCTGGTTGATGACAATCACTCCCTTTGCAAATCCGGCGCTGTGGGCTATCCATTTCTTCATGCTTGATACGGCCTCTTCCTTAGGTTTGAATACCGTGCATACGGTGTCCTTGCCTGAGAAGATGGACGTGATGATATTGTCTTTCTTTCCGTTGGCAATGATGACCCTGATTCCTTCATCGGCCACCTTGCGTGCAGTAGTGTACTTGGATGTCATACCACCGCGTCCGAAGCCGCTCTTGCCGCTCTGGATGTATTTGGTGAGGTCTTCATCGGGTTCTACGCTGCGGATGACGCTGGTTCCGGGCGCTCCCGGCTGGCCGTTCCAGATACCGTCGATGTTGCTTAGGATGAGAAGTGTCTTTGCGTCCATCATTGACGCCACCAGTCCCGAGAGTTCGTCGTTATCCGTGAACATCAGCTCGGTGAGGCTGACAGTGTCGTTCTCGTTTACTACAGGAACTACATTGCATCGAAGCATTACGTCGATGCAGTTGCGCTGGTTCAGGTAGGCCTTTCGGGTGGAGAAGTTCTCCTTCATCGTGAGAACCTGGCCAACCTTCACTCCGTAATCTCCGAAGTACTGACTGTAGAGGCTTACGAGGCGGATCTGTCCTATTGCGGAGAACAGCTGACGCTGCTCGATGCTGTCGAGTTTGGCGCTGCTCTTAAGGGAACTTCTTCCCGCAGCTACCGCTCCGCTGGATACGAGAATCACTTCGTAGCCTTTTTTGCGGAGTTTGATGATTTGGTCGACAATCGATGATATCCTGTTGACATCTATCGTTCCGTCATCCTTTGTAAGGACGTTGCTGCCGACTTTGATTACAATTCTATCCATTATTTTCGAAAATACTTATCAATTACTAGGGCGATGGCTCCGTCTCCGGTTACGTTGCAGGCCGTACCGAAACTGTCCATGGTGATATACAGGGCTATCATCAGGGCCTGCATCTGCTGGTCGAAGCCTAGCATCGTTGAAAGCGTTCCCAGGGCGGCCATGATGGCTCCTCCAGGTACACCCGGAGCCGCAATCATCATTACGCCCAGCATCATTATGAAACCTGCGAATGTGCCTGCTTCAACCGGCATACCGTTCATCAGCATAAGGGCAACCGCACAGGCCGTAATCTTCATTATGCTGCCGGAAAGGTGAATCGTGGCGCATAGCGGAACGACGAATCCCGCTATGTCCCTGTTCACTCCGTTTGCTTCGGTCTGGGCCAGGGTCACAGGAATGGTGGCTGCGCTGGACGATGTGCCGAGCGCCGTGAAATAGGCGGGGAGCATCGTCTTGAGCAGTGTGAACGGGTTGCGTCCCGTTATCGTGCCTGCAACAATATACTGAAGAATCAGGATGACGATGTGCATCGCGAAAATGATTCCGATGACTTCAATGAAAACGCTTACTATCCTCATCGCCTGTCCTGACCAGGTCATTACCAGGAAGATGCCGAAGATGTACAGCGGCAGCAGGGGAATGATGGCCTTTTCAATAGTTTTTGTGACGATGTTACGGAAGTCTTCAGCCAGGAGCTTCATCGTAGGCGTCTTAATGAAGGCAATCCCAAGGCCCAGGACGAAACTCAGGACAAGGGCTGTCAGGACGTCGATTATCGGCGGAAGGTCGATGGAGAAGTATGATGGGATAGTTTTCTGGACGGTCTCAATGCCGGCATCGGAGAAACTGCCTATGAATCTCGGAAAGAGTGAGCCGGAAACGCCGAACGACAGGAAACCGCAGAAAATAGAATCAAGATAGGAAATGATCACTGTCACAATCAGCATTTTTCCGGCCGTAGAGCCTACGTTGCCGATTGCCGGCGTAACGAGTCCAATGATTATCAGAGGAATCAGGAACTGAAGGAAGCTGGAAAACAGTGAGTTGAATGTCTGAAAGATTCTTATCGCCCCCCAAGGCAGCAGGGTTCCTAAAATGATTCCCGCTATGATGGCAAGGACAATGCGTCCCAACAGGCTTATTTTAATCTTTGACAATGACATCTTGATGATCTTTCCGAATCTTTCAAATTTATAAAAAACTTTTTTTAGTTCGTGCCTATATACAGGCATATCATTCCAAGAAGTACAAGCAGGAGGTCGAGAGCCTTGTCCCTGAGATTCTTTTCCCTGATGATAAGGGCGCCGAGAAGGAAACTTACCAGTACGCTGCTTCGTCTGATCATGGATATGATGCTGATCATTGAATCCGGGTCGCTTAACGCCCAGAGGTAGACGAAATCAGCCGCGCTGAGGAATATGCTTATGAAGAGGATGCTCCATCGCCATTGCATACGGCCCCTGCCCATAATAAGAAGGATGATACCCATCAATATGCACTGGTAGAAGTTGTACCAGCTCTGGACCAGCATCCTGTCTATGCCGCCGGTAAAAAGCCATTTGTCGTAAAGGCCGCTGCAAGCTCCGATTACGGCAGCCAACACGATGGCCCAGATACCCCTGTTGTGTTTGAAGTCTATGCCTTCTTTCTTGCCTGTCCTGCTGAGTAGGAAGAAGGATACTATTGCCAGAATTACACCGGCCCACTGCCAGGCGTTGAGTCTCTCGCCGAATATCAGCATCGCACCTACGAGGACCATTATGGGCCTGGTGGCGTTGATAGGGCCTACTATGGTAAGGGGAAGCCTTTTGATGCCTATATAACCGAACAGCCACGAAGACAGGACTATCACGCTTTTCAGCAGAATCAGCCTGTGAACGTCCCATCCCGCTTTGCCTACATGAACGATTGTTCCGTCAAGCACGTCGGTGGTGTATGACAGAATTACTAACGGAAGAAAGATAAGGGCGCAGAACAGGGTGTTCAGAAAGAGAACGTGTATGACTGCATTGTCCTTGAGTGAAATCTTCTTCGCAAAATCATAAAAACCTAATAAAACCGCTGAGAGAAATGCTCCTAATAACCACATACTAACCTTTAATCTTTACGCCGGCTGCATACTGTCCCGGCGTCATACCTGTCGTTTTTTTAAATTTACTGCTGAACGTTGCCACACTGTCAAATCCGCAGGCGTCGGCAATGGCGGCCTGCGACTCGTTTGGATTCTGATTGAGAAGTGTCTTTGCGTATTCTATTCTCAGATTTCCCAGATACTCCGGGAACGATATTTTCAAAGTCTTGTTCAGGTACAGCGAAAGGTATGTCCTGTTTGTGTTAAGTTCCATCGCCACGTCGCCGATGGTCAGTCCGTGCTTCCTAAACGCCTCTTCTTTCTCCATATAATTGAAGAATCGCTCTCCGTCTTCGAAATTGATATTGTAGAGAGGCTTTTCCTCCGGCTCTTTCTCCTGCTGCGGAGTCATGTCTATGTCCGGAATGTTGGAAAGCGGACTTGCCATGTTTGCGAACTGCAGCTGGCTTCCCTTAGGAAGAAGTCCCGTAAGGAATATGAGGATGAGTATGACGGATGAAGTGATGGACAGCAAATCCATTATTATCTGGTGTGAGAGCGCGTAGTTTCTGGTGATGAAGAGTTTCGCCGCCCAGATGATAAGGATTAATGAAATATATATGAACTGTACTGACGTCAGGTTGGTGTTTTCCTTATCGAAGATGAAACCTTTGACGGTAGCGAACACTTTTCTGCTTCTTCTGTGGTTCTCCTGCCTGAACATATATATAATAGTATAGACTATGCCGGCGAAGGTCGTGAAGTTGCAGACGTATTTGGTAGAGAACGCAAGAATCCTGAACAGTTTGGTCTTATAGATTTCCGGTATCGGAGGGTTGTCATATGCCCTGATGAAATCGGCAGAAGTATCCAGACCTACCACGTAATAAAGACTGAATGCAACAGTGAACAGGGCCATCGGAGGAATGGTCATCACTCCTGCCAGATGACTGTACGGATTTTTTCCCAGAAGAGACCTGTAATATGCGTATACGATTACCGGAATGCTCGGGCAGATGAACTGGGTCATCAGGTCCGTGTACACAAGGGAATGATACGTCGATGACGGAAACAGGAAGTTGGCGTCCGAGAAGAAATAAATCGCTGTGAAAATGGCCAGCAGATTGAGTATGTTTTCAGACTGCGACTTTCCCTTCCTCACCAGAAGTACCAGTGAGAAAATCGTGCAGACAGAACAGGGAAGAAGCAATATCAGTGTTTTCAGCATAACTAAAACCTCCTTTTACATTGTTCAGCCCACATACCGGCTGTGATTCCTTCGTATTCACGGAATTTCCTCGAGAAAGACGATACGCTGTCGAATCCGCAGATGTTTGCCACAACTTCCTGCCTCTCATTAGGGTGCTCTGAGATGTAGTCCTTTGCATATCGTATCCTGAGGTTGTTCAGATACTCCGGGAATGTAGTTTCAAATGTGTTGTTCAGTAACTGTGATATGTATGACCTGTTTGTTTTCAGTTCTTCAGCCACCATTCCTATGGTGATTCCCTTTATCCTGAATCCTTCCTGCTCTTCCATAAATTTATAGAAGGCATCGGCCACGCGGTCGTCCTTGAGGAATTCCGGAGTAATCTTTTTCTTGAAGCCGTCCGGCCTGATGATTTTCTTTTTAGTAGGCTTCATAAAGGCGCTGAACATCTCCTTGACGGTAATCTTGTGCTTTCCGCGGATCAGGCCCACTGCAAACATCTTGACCAGTTCAACCGTCATAAGTATTGACAGAATGTCCGTCACATAGTGGTGAGAGACCAGATAGGGCCTGTCGAAGCAGAGCCTTATTGCCGTAAGGATGAAAAGACAGGTTACATTGAGAGTCTGAATCCTCACGATGCTCAGTTTTTCCCGTTTGAAGTAATGCCTCAGGATTGACCTTGAACTACCTCTGACATAATGGTTGAGGTGAAATATATATAGTATGGCCAGCGCGCAGTATCCTGCCACGGCAATCCTGTATCCGTATTTGTCGAAATACGTGATAGTCCTGTAAAGTTTCTGGTCGTACATTTCATTATATACTCCGTACTCGAGGTGCCTCAGGTAATCGGCAGAATTCTGAAAACCTGCCACTATATATAGGACGGATACTCCGGAAAAAAGGATTATTGACGGAGCCAGTGAGATGTACATCCAGTTTTTAAAAGGATCCTTACGGGTGAGAGTCCTGAAATAAATGCAGAACAGAGGGAAGAGAAGGGGATCGGTGAACATTCTGATCATGTCGGAATGTACCAGCATATTGTCTCCCGCTGCCGCCGTAACCATGTTTGCGTCGGCAAAAAAATGCAGGGATGCAACCATGGTAATTATCATCATGAACGTCTCGGATGGCGTCTTTCCTTTCCTCATTATTAGGAAAATCGTCATCATCAAAGCTGCCGTGCAGGGGAGCAGTACTATAAGTTCATGAAACATGATTTTTTTTGAAATTTACATATTTTCTTGATAATTCAACAAAAAACACGAAAATATTTGTGTCTATTCGAATTTTTGGAATTTGATAAAAATAGGTGAATTCTCAATAAAATTGGATTTTTTTTGTTAAATACCTAAAACATTAATAAAAATTACCCCCATCTTTGTAATGTCATTTGACGAGAGTGACAATTGTGATAATTCTTGCTCTTGTTGGATAGGGTTTTAACAAAATGACGCGATTATTTATTTATTTGGGGAGCCAGCACATTCTTTTGTGCTGGCTATTTTTTTATCCCAGTTCGTCAAATATACAATATATTTTTTATTCCCTTCGAGGCCGCGGGCGGCCACGGGCTTCGGCCGACCCTACCAGCCGCCCTCCTTACGTGAGCATGGCCA
>CADBMK010000176.1 GCA_902795785.1 uncultured Bacteroidia bacterium
AAAGAAGAATAAATGTAAGCATCTGAGCAAATGCATATTGCAGCCGAGAGATCCTGGCAGCCATACTATTTGGGATACTATCATTTTCTGTAGCCAATACGATACGAAATCTTCTTGGAAAAAGCGAGAACAGAATACAAAAAAAGGAGGCTCAATTTGGCCCCCTCTATATAAAGTATTAAGAAATTTCAAGCCGGGATTCGAACCCGGATCCTACGCTTAGTTAGAGCGTTGCTCTTCCATTTGAGCTATTTGGACAATGCAAATTTAGGACAAATTCTGTGCGTTTGCAAGTTAATTTCAAATCTTATGTAACTTTGTCCTCAAGAATACAAAGAATGAGAACGTTATCTGATATATACAAGGAGTTGGAAGGTAAACGGGACTTGGAATTCCCGTCATTCATATTCGACAACTCTTCTTTTGCAGAAAATGAACAATCAGCTGCGCGGCTTGAGTTCTGTACATGGTTGAATATGGATATGGTTGATTCGTGGACGGCGCTTAAGGATGAGAAAGAGCAAAAGGTCTTATATCTGAAAATGCGTGCGGAGCAAACGGCCAATCCAGTATTGCGGTATCGTTACTATCTTTTTCTTTATGCGCTGACAAAGGATAACCGGTTTGCGCAGAAGAGTATTGACGCCATCATATCAAGTCTACCAGCATTGGTGTGTGACGACGATAAACTCTTTTCCGCTCATTCTGATTGGGCTACGAGAGATTTGATGAAGTTATCCAAACAGATTAAAGACAAACGGCAAGTTGCTTCCTCGGCACTCTGGTCCATTTTGGACTCCACAGAGTATGGTTATAAAACTAAGTTAGAAATACTTGACCAGGCTGTTGAAGCAGAATTCTTCGGGGCCGCAGATGCTCCAGCAATTGTTGAAATCTGTCAAGGACTATTCCCGCTTACAACTGATGGCTGGCGGGAGAGATGCTGCTCAATAGGGCTGCATTATGCGGCAAAGATGCAGAAGGCGGGCACTAGGTATTCAGCAATCTTCAATGAGTGGCTGGGTGACTTGGAAATGTCTAAGATAGTTGACATCGGCAGCGATCCGAATAATATCCTGCTACCACATCTGAATCATCATCACCTTAGTCAAGCAATCGTTTATTATAAACTTGCGGGTAATAACGAGAAACAACTTGAGGCACAGAGGCAGTATAGAGAAGTCGGCCCCAAATTGCGATACATTCATTTTCGTCAGAGTAAACCGGCAAATAAACACGTTGTCCAATACTTCAGTAATCTGAAAACCCTTTTATTGGATACTCGCCCAAACTTGATTGTTTATAGTCTCGTGACACTAGAGGGTTATATGTTGCCATCGGTTGAATTATTAAAAGAGTATTCAGAGCGTTGTACTGTCAATGATAATACCATCTTATTTGAGCCGACGAAAGTTGATATCAATAACAATACTCATAAAGAGGATTTAATCAAACACAATATATACGGTCTCTATGACACATGGATTAGGAACATAATGCGTATGTTTATTATGGATATACTGCTATCTGCAATTGCTAAAGGCGAGCTGGCATACGGTAAGTTGCGTAATGAACTGATGCGAAAAAGTTCATTTGGGGTCTCGGTGAAATATACGAGGGGTGAAGAGGAGTTCTTTAGCACTTGGTTCCGCCAGATTGATTTTGTACTTAAGGAACTGTTCCGCCAATATAAACGGGAAATAGCCGGTAAGCCTACAGATTGGAGGATACCTATAGATGTTCTCCCTGCCAAGTTCGAAGGAATGCTGCGAGATATCGTTGGGACAGAAGGCGGCCAAATCAATAAGGTCGGCAAGAACCAAGAAATAGCGGCGGCTTTACTGGATGATTTGCTTCGGGACCCTGTGCTGAAAAGAATATTCTCCGATGAGGACATCCTCTTCTTTGAATATGTGTTCACGTCTAAGGGTGAGAATATCCGCAATAATGTAGCCCACGGCTTTTACAAGCCGTGCGACTACGACATCTATAAAGCCACCTTGGTTTTCCTGAGTATTCTCAGACTGGCCAAGTATCAACGTCAATAGTGTTCGTTCGTAAATAAAGTGAGGGAGGGTAGAACTGTCGGCCGTATTTATCAAATAATGGGTCGATTAGGTCCATGAGTAATTGTTTTGTCGGCCAGAATTCTTATATTTGTAGTGGAGCGGGCGGTTGCCGGCTCTGCCATCGGCCAGACCTCGCTGTTTTAGTGGGAAAGGTCTGAGACAAACAGGTCTCTCAACGGTGGACTAATGAACCTCGTGGCAGGTGTCGTGGGGAATATAGGCGTTTGTGCAGATGGAATGGGTTTTATCGGCCTGGTATTATGACGTATGATTAATGTTCTTTGATATGAAAGCTGTTTGGATGCCTCTTTCGCTGGTTTTCGGCGTGCTGTTTTTCTTCCTTGGTTGCGCGATGGACTCGACGATGATCGAGGGCTTCGGGGCCATCGTCCTGGTGTCTGGTCTCATCGGCCTGCTGGAAAGGCTCTGGCCGGAGAAGGTGAGGGGGTAGGAATCGGCCTGGCAGAAATTAACTAGTATCCCAGTGGTGACGTTGACTCTTTTGAGAAAACTTGGTGGCATCTTGTTGCGCATCAGTTGGGGATAAGTGACGAACATATTG
>CADBMK010000177.1 GCA_902795785.1 uncultured Bacteroidia bacterium
CCGTGATAAACTGGACCTCGTATCCATGTCCCTTCCGGACGCAGCCTCAACGCCTGTGCTGTTCAAGTTCAGCGCCGACGATATGCCGATTCTCATCCTTTCGGCAAAGGCCAGGGAATCCCTCCCTGGATTTGAGAAGATCCTCGACGAGCAGTTCACCACCCCTCTTGCACGTATCAAGGGTGTAGGTTCGGTGTCTGTGGCCGGAGCTCCTACCCGTGAGGTCAAGATTTACTGTGACCCTCAGAAGCTTGAGGCATACGGCCTTACCGTTTCAGGAATCTCACAGACCATCGCAGCAGAGAACCGTAACGTCCCTTCAGGTAGCGTAGATATCGGTTCCAACTCTTACACTCTCCGTGTGGAGAAGAAGTTCAAGGATCCTTCAGAAATCCTTGATATCGTAGTGGGAACGTCCAACGGCAAGGTTGTCTATGTACGTGATGTTGCTACCCTCGAGGATGGTGAGGAGGAGCACTCCCAGGTTGCCTATACCGACGGAGTCCGTTCTGCGGCCATCTATATCCAGAAACAGTCCGGAGCCAATACGGTCAATGTGATCAGGGCTGTCAAGAAGGAACTCAAGAACATCAAGAAGAATCTTCCTAGCGATATCACCATAGATACCGCCATCGATTCTTCAGACTATATCATCAACTCCCTCAACACCCTCAAGGAAACCATCCTCATCACGCTTCTGGTGGTTGCCCTCGTGGTGTTCTTCTTCCTCGGAAGATGGAGGGCCACGTTCATCATCATCATTTCAATTCCTATCGCCCTGCTGGGATCTCTGGTTTACCTCTTTGCAACCGGTAATACCTTGAACATCATCTCGATGTCAGCCCTCAGCATTGCAATCGGTATGGTGGTGGATGATGCCATCGTGGTGCTCGAGAACGTATCCACCCACCTTGAAAGGGGTGAAAAGAAGATTGAAGCTGCAGTTCACGGAACATCCGAGGTGGGTATCTCCGTAATTGCTTCAACTCTTACCATGCTTTGCGTGTTCCTCCCTCTCACCCTTGTTCCGGGTATGGCGGGAATCATGTTCAAGCAGCTTGGATGGATCGTTACCATCATTATGATCATCTCTACTACGGCCGCCCTCACCCTCGTTCCTATGATGTGCTCGAGGATGCTCAAGGCAGGCCCGAAGACAAGCAAGATGCATCATATCGTCTTCGATCCTATCAACAATGTGCTTGAGAAGATATCAGAAGGATATTCAAAAATAATCGGATGGGCTACAGTCCACAGAAAGACTGTCATCTTCAGCTCCCTCGGACTTTTCGTGGCTGTGATTATGTTCATAGCTCCGGGTCTTAAGACCGAGTACTTCCCTCATTCAGATCAGGGCCGTCTTACGGTTTCCATCCAGCTCCCTGTGGGTACGGCGCAGGAGGTTACCGAGGAGTTCGCCAACAGGTTCTATGCCCGTCTCAAGGAAGATGTTCCGGAGCTTAAGATCTGTCAGATGAGTTACGGCCAGGCGTCTTCAGACAATACCTGGGGTAACCTTCAGGCAACTGGTTCGCACATCATATCGATGAACGTGAACCTTGGCGGCCTGGACTGGAGACGCGAGAATGCTAAGGAAAAAGGCGTTCCGTTCCGTTCAACTTCGGAGGTGGCAGACGTAATCAGAAAGGCTCTTTCAGAGTATCCTGAGGTCAGGAAGGTTACTGTTACCGAGGGAATGGGCGGCGTAGGCGGCGCCACTACGGTAAAGCTTGAACTCTACGGCTATGACTTTGCCGAGACAGACTCCGTTGCCAATGTACTCAAGACCAGGATGCTTGAATCACAGCGCTTCTCGGAGGTTTCCCTCAGCCGTGATGATTATACACCTGAATACCAGGCAGACTTTGACAGGACCAAGCTCGCCCTTAACGGACTTAATTCCACAACTGCCGCTACCGCATTCTCTGCGGCGATGAGCGGCGCCGTAGGCTCGTACTACAGCGAGGACGGAGACGAGTACAGAATCCGTGTCCGTTACGCCCCTGAGTTCCGTACCAGCGTGGAAGACCTTGAGAACATCACCATCCCGTCGGCATACGGAAACGTCAAGATGAAGGACGTCGGAAAGATTGTGGAGACAATGGTTCCTCCTACCATCGAGAGAAAGAACCGTCAGAGATACATCCTCATCAGCGGTATCCTCTCTCCTGGCTATGCCCTCAGTGACGGTGTAACCGCCATCAACGACATCATCGGCTCAACCGACATCCCTAACTCGATGTCAACCGTCATAAGCGGTGACTTTGAAGACCAGCAGACGATGTTCACGAGCCTCATTGCCCTGATGATCCTTATCGTCATCCTGGTCTATATGGTGATGGCCAGCCAGTTCGAGTCTTTCATGAGTCCGTTCGTGATTATGTTCTCGCTTCCGTTCGCCTTCGTGGGTGTTATCCTCGGCCTGTGGATTACAGGTACGCCTCTTGGCGTGATGGCCATGATCGGTATCATCATCCTTCTGGGTATAGTGGTGAAGAACGGTATCGTGCTCATTGACTACACCATCCTTATGAGGGAACGCGGAATGAACGTCCTCGACGCATCGGTAACCGCTGCGAAGAGCCGTCTCCGTCCTATCCTCATGACCACGCTCACAACTGTCCTCGGTATGCTTCCTATGGCACTCGGAACAGGTGAAGGTGCGGAGATGTGGAGATCGCTGGGTATGACGGTATGCTGGGGTCTTACGGTATCAACCCTCGTAACCCTCGTGCTTATCCCTACGGTTTACTGCGTATTCGCAACCCGTCAGGAAAGAAAAAGGGCGGCAAAGGCTGCCAAATTAAACAAGTAAGGAAATGAAAGCAATATTCGTATCATACAATCAGGCTTATAACGAGGAGATAGTTGAGGCTCTCGAAGCCTGTGGCCAGAGGGGATTCACCCAGTGGCAGGATATCCAGGGCAGAGGCTCCGTTGACGGAGAACCCCATATGGGCAACCATGCGTGGCCTACGATGAACTTCGCCCTTCTTGCCATCGTTGAGGATTCAAAGGTGGATGAGGTTCTCGCCGCCCTTAAGGACAAGGACGAGCAGAACAAAAGCCTCGGCCTCCGGGCATATGTCTGGAATATAGAGAAAGCCATTTAATACCTGAATACAGCCCTTTTGGGCTACGTTGCAATCCAGTCATAAATTCTTATATTTGTGACTGGATTTAATTTATATTATTATGGAAAAGACTGCAACAAATGCGAATTTCGCGGAGCTTATAAAGACCGACGGACCAATTCTCGTCGATTTCTGGGCTACCTGGTGTGGCCCTTGCCGTATGATTTCCCCTCTGGTTTCTGAGATTGCGGAAGAATACGCCGGAAAGGCAACTGTAATCAAGGTCAATGTTGACGAATGTGATGAAGTTGCCGCCGAATACAGAATCAGAAGCATTCCTACCCTTCTTTTCATCAAGAACGGTGAGATCATTGACAAAATTGTAGGAGCAGTGCCGAAGGCCGAGATTGCTTCAAAGCTCGACGCCCTCCTTTAAACCACATCACTAATTATGAAAAAGTTTTTCCTTGCAGCTCTCATCGCTGCTATGGCCTTCAGCCAGAATGCAATGGCAGGCGGCCTCGGCGTAATTGCCGGCCTTACTTCATCGTCAACAAACTCTGCAGACTGGAAGGCGCAGAACATCAATATGTACCATGCTGGATTGACCTACAAGATCGATCTTCCTCTTGGTCTTGCGCTTCAGCCTTCTGTTGTCTATCAGCTTAAGGGCGCTACCCTTGACAAATACATCGACGGTACTGCCGACAAGTCAACGCTTGAATCAAAGGTGGGCTATGTAGAGGTTCCTGTACAGGTTCAGTGGGGCTTCAAGGCCGGCGCATTCCGTCCGTATGTATTCGGTGAGCCTTTCATCGGTTTCGGCGTCGTGAACAACAACAAGGTGACGGAGGACAACATCGTTGTCACCGTTAAGAACAAGTGGGACGAAGCCGGTATGGACCGTTGGGAGTACGGACTCGGACTTGGCGCAGGTATAGAAATCTGGAAGCTTCAGATTTCCGGCCGTTATTTCTGGAACTTCGGTTCCCTTACGGACGATAACGGAGAGGTTTCTGCCGACCGCGTGAAGAATTCCGTCCGTTCTGCGTTCAAGGACAAGAAGAATTTCAACGGAGTTGCCGTTTCAGTGGCTTTGATTTTCTAAGAAATTAATGCTCTACAAGAAGATCAAGGATATTCTCGGCGATGACCTCGAGAAGGTTGGACAGATAATGAGGCGGAGTCTCGGCAGCGATATCGGGCTGCTGAACTCCACCAATGAGGCCGTGCTTTCCCATAGCGGGAAGCAGCTTCGCCCGATCCTTACCATTCTTGTTGCCAGGGCCTGCTCAGGCGGGTCCTCTACCAGTGATACCCTGAAGTGTGCGGCCGCCGTAGAACTGCTGCATAATGCTACGCTTCTGCACGACGACGTGGCTGACAACAGTTCAGTCCGTCGTGGCGCACCTACGGTTATGTCCCTCCTGGGACCGTCTGCCGCCGTTTTGCTGGGAGATTACTGGCTTATCAAGTGTATAGACAATATCCTTGCGGTGGACAGGGAACCGATGATGGTGGTCAGGACCGTTGCCAAGACCCTCTCGGACCTTGCTGAAGGAGAGCTGCTCCAACTCGAGAAAGCCTCTTCCTGTGATACGGATTTCTCTGATTACAAGAGAATCATCTATAGCAAGACGGCATCCCTTTTTGAGGCTTCCGCTGTGTGTGGAGCCATTTCCGTGGACGCATCCGACGTTTTGACCCAGGCGGTGAAGACTTATGCCTGCAATCTTGGTATGGCCTTCCAGGTCAAGGACGATATCTTTGACTACCTCGGATCCGATTCCCTCGGAAAGCCTGTCGGAGTGGATCTGAAAGAACAGAAGATTACGATGCCTCTTCTGGGCGCGCTCGATGCCGCCACCGCGGATGAGGCCGCCCGTATCCGTGCCCTGGTCAAGACAATTTCAGAGCACCCGGAGAATGCGGCGGAAGTGGTGGCCTTCGTTAAGAGTTACAATGGCATCCAGGCGGCAACCGGAGTCCTGAACGGGTTTATTGCGGCGGCGGTTTCCGCATTGGCTCCAATTCCGGACTGCATAGAGAAAGAATGTCTGGTTGAACTGGCCAGATTCGTAGGGGAGAGGAACAAGTAATGAAACTTAGTGAAGTGACAGGAAATAAGGCCGTGGTGGGTGCCCTTGAAGGAATGATTTCAAGCGGCAGGATTCCTCACGCGCTTATGTTCTATGAAAACGACGGCGCCGGTGCCTTCCCTCTGGCCCTGGCCTTCCTTGATACCCTTATGGACAGCGGCAAGGCTTCCAGGGTGATCCATCCTGACGTACACTTCACCTTTCCGATAACAACGGGAGGAAAGGTTAAGGAGGAATCCAAGAAACTGGAATGTGACCTTTTCCTGTCGTATTTCCGTGACCTTGTGGTCCGTAACCCTTATTTCCTTGAATCCGACCTGGACACTGCCCTCGGGCTTGAAGGAAAGTCAGGTCTTATCAATATCCGCGAGGCCCGCGCCATTGTTTCCAAACTTTCATTCTCGTCCGTAGAGGGCGGATGGAAGGCGGTAGTCATCTACCTGCCGGAAAAGATGAACAGCGAGGCTGCCAACTGTCTTCTTAAGAGTTTTGAGGAGCCGCCTGCAAAGACGGTCTTTCTCTTCATTACTCATAACCCGGAGAAGGTCCTCCAGACCATCACCTCAAGATGCCAGTGCATCAAGCTCACTCCAATGTCCAGGGAGGAGGTGGCATCGGTTCTGGAGAGCCGCTATGGATTTACACCCGCAGATGCGGCCTCGGCGGCTGCAGCATCCGGCGGCAGCGTTGGCCAGGCCTTTGCAAGCGTGGAATCCGCCGATGTGCTTGGCGAGAGGATGTCCATATTCAAGAATCTCCTCGAAGGCATCATTTCCAGGAACCTGAACGACGCCCTCGATGCGGGGGATGCGATGGCTGCCCTTGATTCGCGTGAAAAACAGAAAGCTTTTTGTGAATTTGTTGAAGAGGGTCTAAGAAAGGTATTCATGATCCAGCAGAACATGCCGGACCTTGTGACTTTCCAGAATGATGAAAGGGAGTGGTATGAATCCGTCTCCGCCCGCCTGAGGAAGACTTTCCCGCGCGGAGCGATGCCGGTTTTTGACCGCTCGTACATGCTTATTGACAGGAATGTCAATCAGAAAGTCCTGTTCTGCGACCTCGTTAATAAACTGTTTCAGATGGCCTAGGCCTGAAAATCACTTATATGGACTATACAGATAACGAAAATATCCAGTTCGACTGCAACCGCGGCTGCGCCGTTTCCAGAGATTCCTCCGGAGAACTCAACGTAACCTATAGAAGCGGATGCTGTAAACTGAAAGATTATAACTGGCTCGCCGGCATCCGTCAGGAGCAGTACAAGGATATCTTTGAGGTTCGCTTCAAGAATACCAGAAAGGGTATTTATATCAATACCTCAGGCCAGAGCATCAAGACCGGAGACCTGGTGATCGTTGAGGCCGCCAGCGGCCACGACCTTGGAATCGTCACCCTCGAAGGCCCTGTAGTTGGCCGCCAGATGGCAGCCAAGGGCATAGATCCCAAGGCCAATCCTCTGAAGAAAATCTACCGCAAGGCCAAGTCCTTCGATATAGAAAAGTGGCAGGAAGCCATCGCCCGTGAGCAGGAGACAATGATCCAGGCCCGCAGGATTGCCACCGAGATGGGCCTTGAGATGAAGATTGGAGACGTTGAGTTCCAGGGAGACGGCACCAAGGCCATCTTCTATTATATCGCCGACGGCCGTGTGGACTTCCGTCAGCTCATCAAGGTGTTTGCAGAGGAATTCCGTATCAGGATTGAGATGAAGCAGATCGGAGCACGTCAGGAGGCCGGCCTCATCGGTTGTCTGGGCGTCTGCGGAAGGGAACTCTGCTGCGCAAATTACATCTCCAACTTCCAGTCCATCACTACTGCCGCAGCACGCTGCCAGGATCTTTCACTGAATCCTCAGAAGCTTGCCGGACAGTGCGGAAAACTCAAGTGCTGTCTCAATTACGAGGTGGCCAACTATCTTGACGCCCGCTCAAGGATTCCAAAGGTGTCAGAGCCTCTTGAATTCCAGGACGGCCAGGCCTTCCTTATGAAGACCGACATCCTTAAGGAAACCCTCTATTTCTCTTATGACAAGGGCTCCCTTGCAAATCTTTATCCGCTTTCGGCCAATGAGGTCCGTGAGATCATTAAGATGAACCGCAACGGCATCAAGCCTGAGTCTCTGAAGGAAGACGTTATTCCTTCCGCACCTGAATTCGTTTCTGCGGTTGGCGACGACAGTATATCCCGCTTCGATTCTCCTAAGAAGAAGCAGGGAAAGCGCAACAACAACCACAGAAGAAAGGGCGGCAATAAGCCTAAGACCAATGCGAAGCAGTCTTAAGGCACTTCTTTTCTGCCTGGCGCTGGCATTCTCCTGCAGTAATCCGGCTTCAAGGGAAACCTTCATCAAGGCCTCTGAGACTGAGGTGCCGGGAAGGTATTCTTTCAGCGTGGATTTCTCCGATTCCCTTGCCGTCTATGACCTGGACATCTACACGATGGCAGACATAAACAGGGGAGAAAAGGTAGGCTGGACTGACATCCAGGCGTATTCATTGTGGACATCTCCTTCCGGAAAGCAGTATTCCGAGACATTTGTCATGCCGGATTCCGCATTTGTCAGGAAGACTTTCAATTCATATCATTACCTGAGAGCGTACAGGCACGATGTCTCCCCAAAGGAGGCCGGCCTTTGGACCGTGGAGATTATCCTCCCGGTTTGTGACCAGACTTCCATGGTGCGCGGTCTCGGCCTAATTGTAACTAGAAAATAATGGGACACGATAAACTGAGAAAATTCAGGGAGAACGAGACCTTCCGCTGCCTTCTTCAGCCGGATTCATCCGAGGTTCTTGACCGTGAAAAGGGCGAGGGCGCCGGAAAGGACGGCCTTAAGCTGAAGGATCACCCTATCAAGGGCCATTGGAACGAGAAGATGTTCTCAAAGCCTCAGCCTATTGTCCTGGAACTTGGCTGTGGAAAGGGAGAATATACCATAGACCTTAGCCACAGGATTCCTGAGCGCAATTACATAGGAGTGGATATCAAGGGAGCCCGCCTCTGGAAGGGGGCAAAGGAGGCCGAGCAGGATAATCTGCCCAATGTTGCCTTCCTCAGGACCCGCGTTGAGTTCATAGAGTCTTTCTTCGCTCCCGGTGAGGTTTCCGAAATCTGGCTCACTTTCTCCGATCCTCAGGTCAAGAGCGAGAACTGCCGCCTTACCAGCCCTCTTTTCCTGGAGCGTTTCCGCAATATCCTCCGTCCGGGAGGCGTGGTGCATTTGAAGACGGACTCAATGTTCCTGCATCAGTACACCAAGGCCATCGCCCTTCAGAACGGGCTCAAGATTCTAGCCTGCACGGAAGACCTCTACGCAACTGAGCGTTCCGAGACCTTCTGCGACGCGCTTTTTGAGGTGCAGACCTATTACGAGAAGAAATTCCTCGAGCAGGGATACAAGATTACCTACCTCTCCTTTGTCATAGACAGGGAGGGTAAGTATATTTATCCGGAGTTTGATAAAGACTATTGGCTGGAAATCGAGGGACCGACGAAGATTACTCTCCGCGCTCCATCTCGCGCCTGATGTCGTTTTCCTTTATGGTGTTGCGCTTGTCGAATTCCTTCTTACCCTTTGCAAGGGCGATGACAAGCTTTGCAAGGCCTTCGTCATTTACAAAGAGCTTCACGACAGCAATCGTGAGGCCCTTTTGCTTTACTGCCTGTTCAAGATTGCGGAGCTCTTTTTTGTTCAGGAGCAGTTTGCGGTCTCTGGTAGGCTCGTGCTGTCCCCAGGAACCCCAGAAGTATTTGGCGATGTTGATTCCCTTGACGTACAGTTCCCCGTTGTTGAAATAGCAGAACGCATCCTGAAAGGAAACCTTTCCGGAGCGGATGGACTTTATTTCAGTGCCCACCAGGACGATGCCGGCCTGATAGGTCTCCAGGAACTCGAAATCGAACGAGGCCCTTCTGTTGCTTATCTCTATGTTGTGTTCTTTCTTTTTCATCGTTTAATTCAGTGTGTTCCCGGATCAGACCTCTGTCCAGTGGATCCGGACTCCCTTTCTCTCCATTCCGCGGAACCAGGTCATCTGCCTTTTTGCAAACTGGTGGATGGCAATGCCCAGCAGGTTCTTCATCTCCTCGTAGGTGTTCACGCCGAGGATGTATTGGGTGAGGTATTTATACTCGAGACCGTATCCTATAAGCGTCTGAGCATCCACTCCCGAGTCCAGAAGGCCTTTCACCTCATCCACCATTCCCTCCGAGAGCCTTTCCTCCAGGCGCCTGTCTATCCGTTCGTTTCTCTTCTCACGGCTCACAAGCGTGCCTATATAGTATGCCTTCTTCTCAGAGTACCGGCACCTCTTTACTTCCGGGTGTTCATTCTCATAGAAAGCCACCTCCAGGGCCCTGATTGTCCTTCTCTTTGATTCCAGTATGGACTGGTCGGTAACCGGACGCAGTTCAAGGAGTTTTTCCCTGAGTTCTTCTATGTCTTCCTGCTCCAGGCTCTCCCTGAGGGCCTCGTCTGGCGGAATCTCCGGAAGCGTGAATCCGCTCAGGGCTGCCTGAATGTACAGGCCGGTTCCGCCGCAGATTATAGGAAGCTTTCCTCTGCCCTTTATGTCAGCGTATGCTTTTTCAAAGTCTCTCTGATAGTCGAACAGGCTGTATCTTGTACCCGCCGGGACAATGTCTATGAGGTGGTAGGGAATCTCTCCGTATTCAATCAGGTCCTTCCCCGTACCGATGTCCATTCCGCGGTACACCTGACGTGAGTCTGCCGAGATGATTTCAGCCTCCATTCCCAGGTCCGCAAACTGTCTTGCAAGGGAAACTGCATATCGCGTCTTCCCGGACGCCGTAGGTCCGAGGACGCAGATTATGTCTATGTCCCCTGACTTGACGCCGCCCAGAAGGGCCTCCACGTCAATCTTTTCCGGATTCGGAAGATCGGCCGGAGGAGGACACTGTATTTCCCTTTTCTTTCCCATCAGTACAAAAATACTGAATTCTTCAGAGCAAACCCTACAGGCCGAAGGCCTCTTTTACTTTATCTACGTAGTCGAGTTTCTCCCAGGTGAAGAGTTCCACTTCCATGGTCTTCTTCTCTCCGAGCCTGCTCGTGAACGTCTTTGTGACAACCTTGCTTGGACGTCCGAAGTGGCCGTATGAGGCTGTCTCGCTGTATATAGGATTGCGGAGCTTGAGTCTCTGCTCAATGGCGCGCGGGGTCATATCAAAGATTTCTGAAACCTTTGCAGAAATCTCTGCGTCGGTCATCTTTACCTTTGATGTGCCGTATGTGTTGACGAAGAGGCTGACAGGCTTTGCCACGCCAATGGCGTAAGCCACCTGTACGAGGGCTCTGTCCGCAACACCGGCAGCCACGAGGTTGTTTGCTATGTGCCTTGCCGCGTATGCTGCGCTGCGGTCAACCTTTGACGGGTCCTTTCCTGAGAAGGCTCCGCCTCCGTGGGCGCCGTGTCCGCCGTAGGTATCAACAATGATCTTCCTTCCGGTAAGACCTGTATCTCCGTGAGGGCCTCCGATCACGAATTTGCCCGTAGGGTTCACCAGGAGGATGAAGTTATCGTCAAACAGGGCTTTCTCAGCCTTGTTCAGGCGCTTGATAAGCCTTGGAATCAGAATCTCCTTAACGTCCTTGCGGATCCTTGCAAGCATCTTCTCGTCGCTGGCAAACTCATCGTGCTGGGTTGAAATGACAATGGTATGCACCCTTACCGGCTTGTCCGTGTCTCCGTCATACTCTACGGTCACCTGGCTCTTTGCATCCGGGCGGAGGTATGGCATAGGAGAATTCTTCTCACGTCTGATCTTTGCCAGCTCAATAAGAAGGAGGTGGCTGAGCTCAAGTGTGAGAGGCATACGGTTGTGGGTCTCGTTGGTGGCGTAACCAAACATCATTCCCTGGTCTCCGGCGCCCTGTTCCTCAGGGTTCTCACGCTCTACGCCACGGTTGATGTCCGGGCTCTGCGCGTGAAGCGCCGAAAGAATTCCGCAGCTCTCGCTGTCAAACTTATATTCTGACTTTGTATAGCCGATTCTCTTGATTGTATCGCGTACGGCGTCCCTGAGTTCCACGTCCGCCTTTGTCTTGATTTCACCGGCAAGCACCACCTGACCCGTGGTCACGAGTGTCTCGCAGGCTACTTTGCTCTGTGGGTCCCACGCAAGGAGATTGTCAAGGACGGTATCGCTGATCTGATCCGCAACCTTGTCCGGATGTCCCTCTGAGACTGATTCTGAAGTAAAAAGGTAATTCATCTCTATCAAATAAAAAAAGCCCCGACGATAATGCGGAGCCAACGAAAAACACAAAACACAAATATGATTTTAGCATTTTTTCACGTGGTTGCAAGCAAACAAATCTGTCCACATTTCGTGCTGCAAAGATACGGATAATGTATTAATATGCAAGCAATCATTCGAGTTTTTAAAAAAATATACTATCTTCGTCTTCCAGAAATATTTAAATTCTATTAAAATATTTATGCGTCAATCAGTTAAGCAAATTGTGCTCGTAATCGCAGCCCTTTTTGCAAGTGTCGTTGCCTTTGGCCAGGTTACGACATCCAGTCTTAACGGTAGAATCACCGATGAGAACGGCGAGTCCCTTGTAGGCGCAGCCATCATCGCGGTTCACACCCCTTCAGGAACACAGTATTATTCTTCAGCCAACAACGATGGCCGTTTCATTATCAACGGTATGCGTTCAGGCGGTCCTTACAAGGTTGAGGTTTCTTTCCTCGGAATGAATACTGTATCTTATGACGATGTTGTTCTCAAGCTCGGTGAGTCTTTTGAACTTAACACAGTCATGACTTCTTCCAACCAACTCGATGCTGTGACTGTTGTGGCCCAGAAGAGCTTCAACGCAAACCAGACAGGCGCAGGCTCAAGCTGGAGTCGCGCTAGTATTGAAAGTACGCCTATGATTGACAGAAGTGTAAATGACGTTGTCAAGTACACTCCTCTTGCTTCAGTCAACAAATCCGGCGGTATTTCTTTCGGTGGCGCCAACAACCGCTACAACAGTATCCAGATTGACGGTGCTGTGGCAAACGATACATTCGGTCTTTCCAGCTCTGGTACAAACGGAGGTCTTACAGGAGCAAATCCTTTCTCTCTCGACGCTATCGAAGAAATTCAGGTTGTCATAGCTCCGTTCGACGTTCGTCAGTCAGGTTTCACGGGCGGTGCAATCAACGCAATTACCAAGTCTGGTACCAACGACTATAAGGGAACTGCTTACACATACTTCCTCAACGAGAACCTTATCGGTACAACTGCAGGAAAGGATGTTGCCAACCGTACCAAGTATTCTGACGAGGCTATCAACACTTATGGTTTCACGGCAGGTGGCCCGATTATCAAGAACAAGCTCTTCCTCTTCGTCAGCGGTGAGTATTACAAGAAGGAAGTTCCTAATGTTTACTCTCCTTCAAACGGCTCTTACGATGCCCAGACTCTCAGCGAAGCAGTCATCTGGAACGGTGTAAACTATGGTGACGTCTTCAACGAGGCTATGGCTGCTGCGATGATTCAGAAGTACGAGGAGACCTACGGCGTAAGCAACACAGGTGAGTCTTACGGCGAGCACAAGGCTAAGGACCGTTCTATCAACGCTCTTGCCCGTCTCGACTGGAACATCAATAAGTCCAACAAATTCATGTTCCGCTATCAGCTTGCCGACGCTTATGCAGACAAGTACGGCTCAGGTCAGTACACATATTATTTCAACAACTCATCGTACAAGATGTCAAACACTACGAATACATTCGTAGCCGAGCTCAACAGCCGCATCAACGACGAGATGTCAAATATGTTCCGTGCTTCCGCCGTCCTTGTACGTGACAAGCGTGACTGCCCATACAACGGAGCAAATATCTATATTGCGGACAATTTGACCATTGACCTCGGTACCGAGTACTCTTCAGGTGCCAACTCAATGGATTCAAACACATACACGATTACTGATAACTTCTCATGGTACAAGGGAAATCACGAGATTACTTTCGGTACCCACAATGAGATTTACAGCTTCAATAACCTGTTCCTCCAGTATGCTTTCGGCGGATACACATACAACTCTGTAAACGACTACTTCAACGATAACATCAAGCAGTTCAATTACAGGTATTCTGATCCAGATCTTACCGGCGGCAATACACGCTGGGCTGCAACCACAAGAGCTGCTCAGCTTGGCCTCTACGCACAGGATGAGTGGAAGCCAAATACAAACTTTACACTCACATACGGCCTGCGTTTGGACATTCCGATGCTTCTCAACAAGCCGACTGAGAATAAGACATTCAACGAAACGGAATTTGCCAAGTCGAACAACCAGTACGTGGGCGCCGTTCCTAAGAAGACTCCGCTTTGGTCACCACGCGTCGGTTTCCGCTGGTTCCTTGACGATACTCACAAGACTCTCTTCCGCGGTGGCGTTGGTCTTTTCACCGGACGTGTTCCTTTTGTATGGCTTTCAAATGCATACAACAACACAGGTATGGAGTCTAAGTCCATCTCTAAGAAAGCTCCTGGCGATATTCCTCTTACCAGCGATCCTTACACGGATATCGTAAAGGCAGGCGTATTCTCCGCTTCTGGCAGTGGTGCAACGATTAATACTCTCAGCAAAGACTTCAAGTACCCTCAGGTTCTCCGTGCCGACCTTGCGTTCGAGAAAGAACTCCTCGGCGGTTGGAAGTTCACTGCTGAAGGCCTCTTCTCAAAGACTCTTAACAACGTATTCTTCAATAACCTTGCGGTTTCAAAGTCCGCAAAGACATACGCAGTTAGCTCAGCAGTTGACGCGACAGCGCCTTACTACTCAGTATCAAGCGGTGACTACTCAGCTATCGTAGCCCTCGGCAACACCAACAAGGGATATTCATACAACCTTTCAGGTAAGGTCGAGAAGTCATTCGCATTCGGTCTTGACTTGATGGCATCATACACCTTCGGACACTCATACTCAGTGAACGATGGTACGTCATCAGTTGCATACTCTAACTGGAAGTACAACTACTCACTCGACACCAACGCAGAGGAGCTTTCATACTCACTCTTCGACCATCCTCACAAGGTACAGGCAGTCGTTTCATACACCACTCCTGTTTATCTCGGATTTATGTCGTCTTCAATCAGCTTGACATACACGGGAGAGAGCGGCCAGAGATTCTGCTACACTATGAAGGAGTCTAAGGATTTCAACGGTGACGGTCAGTATGGCAACTCAGTGATGTACATCCCAACAAAGGACGAGATCGCTCTTATGACCTGGGCTGACGCAGAGTCGGCTGCCAAGTTCGAGGCTCTCATCCAGGGTGATGACTATCTCAGCTCACACCGCGGACAGTGGTCAGAGCGTTATGCCGGAATTGCTCCGTTCGAGAATCATATCGACGTACACTTCACTCAGGACTTCTTCTATGACAAGGTTCATGGCCGCAAGGTTCAGTTCATCGTTGACCTGCTCAACGCCGGCAACCTTATCAACAGAAGCTGGGGTATGTACTATGCTTCATCATACAACCGCCAGATTCTCTCTGTCACAGCAATGACTCAGGGAACAGACGGCAACTACACTCCAACGTATAAGTACCTCGGCAACGAGCTCTCATACAGTGACTTCTACTCTCGTTGGAGACTGCAGTTCGGACTCAGACTTACATTCTA
>CADBMK010000178.1 GCA_902795785.1 uncultured Bacteroidia bacterium
GGCTTTCTGCTGTATACGGAGCCGTACTCGAATATCTTCATCGAAGACATCTGACGGTTGATGTTGTATGCAACAACCTCCAGTCCGTTGAGGATGAGGGTCTGACGCATTACGTTAAGGTCAGAACTGAGCGGATTCACAATGTGGACGCATTTCTCTGCAGGGAAAGTCTGGAGAGAATCGTAATAAGCGCCCTTGGTGAGGGAATTGTTCATCGTCTCAACGAAGCCGTTGGCAGCGAGGAAGTTGGAAATGCTGTTACGTACGGCCTCCGGCTCAGGTGAAGGTGTAGCGTTGACGCTCATCTTCATGTGCATAGGAAGGTCGATATTATTATAACCGTAAACACGGAGAATCTCCTCCACTACGTCACATTCCCTGTAAACATCAATCATATATGAAGGGGCGGCAACCTTGAGTCCGCTTTCCGTCTTCTCAAGGAATTCGTAATTGAGGGCCGTAAGGATGGTGTCTATTGTATCCTTCCCGATATTCTTGCCGATGAAATTGAAGATTCTCTCATAATCGAGGTCGATGACCTTCTTCTCGATAGTCTGCGGATAGAACTCAACCTGGCCTCCAACGATTTCACCGCCTGCAACCTCCTGGATAAGAAGGGCGGCGCGCTTGCCGGCATAAGCCGCGATGGCAGGGTCGGCACCTCTTTCGTAGCGGAAAGAAGCGTCTGTCTGAAGGCCCTGGCTCTTAGCGGTCTTTCTGATTGAAACCGGATCGAAGTATGCTCCTTCAACGAATACATTCGTAGTCTTCTCGGTAACGCCGCTGTCGATGCCGCCGAACACTCCGGCGATGCACATAGGCTTCTCGCTGTTGGCGATGACAACGTCCGATGCGTGAAGGGTTCTCTCGATTTCATCGAGGGTAGTAATCTTCTCGCCTTCCTCAGCACGGCGTACGATAACCTTTCCTCCGGTAATCATATCCGCGTCAAATGTATGGAGCGGCTGACCAAGCTCGAAAAGAACGAAGTTGGATACGTCAACGACATTGTTGACAGGACGCTGGCCGATGCTCATCAGTTTCTTCTGAAGCCACTCCGGTGAAGGACCTACCTTTACGCCCTTGATGGTGATACCTGTATATCTTGGGGCTCCGTCCGGAGTCCTGACTTCTACAGGAATGCACTCGCCCTTGCCTTCCTTGAACGCAGACACGTCAGGGAAATTAAGTTTGCAAGGGAGATTATTGAGTTTAAGATATGCATAAAGGTCACGTGCTACTCCCCAGTGTGACGCTGCGTCAACACGGTTTGCAGTGATTTCATATTCAATAACGGCCTCGGTTCCGAGCTTGAGATAGTCCTTTGCAGGTGTTCCAACAACGGCATCCTCAGGGAGAACCATAATTCCGGCGTGGTCATTTCCGATTCCGAGCTCGTCCTCGGCACAGATCATACCGAACGACTCAACGCCGCGGATCTTGGACTTCTTGATCTTGAAGTCACCGGGAAGGACTGTTCCCAGGCGGGCAAAAAGCACCTTCTCTCCGGCAGCCACGTTAGGGGCGCCGCAAACGACGGTAAGGAGTTCTCCCGTTCCGTCATTTACCTTGGTGATATGAAGATGGTCTGAATCCGGATGCTCCTTGCACTCCACAACTTCAGCAACGACAACACCGGCAAGTCCGCCGGGAATCTCCTCCTGCTCTTCCACCGCGTCAACTTCAATACCGATTGAAGTCATCGCATCTGCAACCTGCTGAGGAGTAAGGTCAGTCTCAAGATAGTCTTTGAGCCAGTTATATGAAAGTTTCATATCTTATAATGTGTGTTTTATTTATTCAAATCCTCCAATGAGAAAAGGGTCTTGACGAACTCTTTCCTGTCGAAAACCTTCAGGTCGTCTATTCCCTCTCCAATTCCGATGAATTTCACAGGGAAGTGGAACTGGTCCACGATTCCGACCACTACGCCACCCTTTGCGGATCCGTCAAGCTTTGTAACGGCAAGGGATGTAACATCCGTGGCGCGGGCAAATTCCTTCGCCTGCTGGAAGGCATTCTGGCCAGTGCTGCCGTCAAGGACGAGAAGCACCTCATGCGGAGCGTCAGGAATGACCTTACGCATGACGTTACGGATTTTAGTCAGCTCGTTCATAAGGTCAACCCTGTTGTGAAGACGGCCTGCAGTATCGATAAGAACCACATCCGCATCCCTGGCAACGGCTGCCTTTACAGTATCATAAGCCACAGAAGCAGGATCCGAGCCCATTTCCTGGCGGACGATATCCACGCCTGCCCTTTCCGCCCAGATCACAAGTTGCTCCACGGCGGCGGCGCGGAACGTATCCGCAGCGCCGAGGATTACCTTCTTGCCCTGAGCCTTATACCTGGCGGCGAGTTTGCCGATGGTAGTGGTCTTTCCCACACCGTTGACGCCTACGACCATTATCACAAGAGGCTTGTGTCCGAGGTCGAACGGTTCTGAGGCCTCGACAGCGTTCTCGACATCAAGAAGACTTGCTATCTCCTCCCTGAGCATGCCGACCAACTCTTCCATTGACATGAATTTATCCCTGTCAACACGGTCCTGAAGGTTGTCAATCAGTTTGAGCGTGGTTTCTACACCCATATCTGTTGCAATGAGAGCCTCCTCTATCGCATCAAGCACGTCATCATCGACCTTAGACTTGCCGACAATGGCTCTTGAAAGCCTCTGGAAGAAACTTTCATTCGTCTTCTTAAATCCTTTGCTGAATATTCCCATAACGGAAAAATACTTAGTATGCCTAACTTGCAAATATAGTCAAAATGGGCAAGATATAAAAGAAGAGACGCAGCCAAACTAAATGTCAGCTGCGTCTCTTCATATATTTGTAGTAAGACTACTTCTTCTCGAGGAATTCCTTTGCCTTCTCAGCCTCTACGAGCTGCTCTGTGAAGACATATGCACCAGTCTTAGGAGACCTATCCATGCGGATGCACTTGACCATGCTCTTAGCACCGGCCTTTGCTGCGAATGTTGCGACGGCTTTCTTTGCCATAGTTAATTCTCCTTATTATTTAATCTCTCTGTGGAGAGTAACCTTCTTGAGGTAAGGGTTATACTTCATACGCTCGAGACGCTCTGGCGTATTCTTCTTATTCTTAGTGGTAATGTATCTAGACATTCCTGCTACACCGCTCTCTTTCTGCTCGGTGCACTCGAGGATGACCTGCACCCTGTTTCCTTTTGCTTTCTTTGCCATAGTGCTCTATAAATTAAACAAGGTTAACAAATCCTTTCTTCTGAGCAGCCTTGAGTGTTGAATCAAGACCGTTCTTTTCAATAATCCTCATACCCTTGCAGGTAACTCTGAGGGTAACGAACCTCTGCTCAGCCTCTGACCAGAACTTCTTGGTCTTGAGGTTAAGGTCGAATGTACGCTTTGTGCGTAACTTAGAATGGGCAACGTTGTTACCAACCATTCTCTTCCTTCCGGTTATTTCACAAACCTTTGACATAGTATTTCTTTTTTATTTTGATTCTAAATGTGTTACGCGGGCTGCAAATATCGGTTTTAATTTTCTGAATTGCAAGAATTCTGAATGATTTTGAAAAACCGGCTTGCCCTTATATTGTGTGGAAAACTACGGTATTCATCGAGTGAAAGCCAGATCATAGCCGGGGTTCCGACAATGTGATCTTCAGGAACAAATCCCCAATAACGTGAGTCAAGGGAGCAGTGCCTGTTGTCACCCATCATAAAGTAGTAGTCCATGCTGAAGGTATATCTGTCAGTCTCTTTTCCATCGATAAAGATTCTGCCGTCCTCCGTTACTTTAAGATCATGCTTCTCATAAGAGGTGATGATTCTCTCGTAGAAAGGGAGGTTGAAAGTGTCAAGCTCAACCGTTGCGCCCTTTGCAGGGATCCAGATTGGTCCGAGGTTGTCACAAGTCCAGTGACGCTCGCTCTGGAACGGGAATATAGCGTTATCGAAATCAGATGATGACGGATACTTCTCTATATTCGGCTCAACGCTTACAACGTTGGCATAAGTCTTAATCTTTTCCAACATAGACGCCGTCAGCGGCATACTCCTGTAACCAGGAAGAGTCTTGTCAAACTCATATCCGTGACTTACGCCAATCTTGTCAAGATTCATTTCGTTTATCTTTTGTCCTGATGTAACCACAGTGTAGGACATCTGGACGCCGGGCCAAACCTGCTGGGCTTCGGAGTTAATGAAAACTCTGCCATCCCTGACCGAAAGAGTATCGCCTGCAATGGCAACACATCTTTTCACATAGTGGTCTTCCTTATCCATCGGACGGACAATCACCGGTCCGTAATACTTCTGGGTGAATTCCCTGCCGAAGTCCCTTACGAGTGAATAGTAATCGGCCATCCTGTTACGGGTAAGAACCGTATCACCGTTTGGGAAGTTGAAGACTACGATGTCTCCCCTTTTCACTTTCCTGAATCCCTTCAGCCTCTTGTAATCGCTGGTAATAGCCGTAGAATACGACTTCTTACCGAAGATTTCATTATGAGTAAACGGAATAGTCAGCGGAGTCTCAGGGAGTCTCGGTCCGTAAGTAAGTTTGTTGACGAAAAGGTGGTCACCCGTAAAAAGGGTGCTTTCCATCGATGAAGAAGGGATCTTAAACGCCTGGAAGAAGAAAATATTGAGGAAAGTAACCACAATTACGGCGAAGATGATGGCGTCAAGCCACTCTAACAACGCGTTTGGTTTCTCTCCCTCCTTGTAGGTCTTTTTCCAAAACTCCCATTTCACTTTTTTTGTGATATGGTAGTCAAAGACAACGACCAGTCCAAAGAGCCACCAATAGTTTCCTAGCCAGATGACCCATAAAACGTAAAGCAGGGACCAGAAAATGAACCCAACCCACTTATTATGGAACAGATCCTTCAAGCTCACAATCGAACTATTTTACTGAGTTTACGATTGCTTCGAAAGCCTGTGGGTTATTCATCGCGAGGTCAGCGAGGACCTTACGGTTAAGACCGATGTTCTGCTTTGAAAGCTTACCCATAAACTGTGAGTAAGAAACACCGTACTGGCGAACAGCGGCATTGATACGCTGAATCCAAAGAGCGCGTAATGAACGCTTCTTGTTTCTACGGTCACGGTAAGCGTAGGTAAGACCCTTTTCGTAGGTATTCTTTGCTACCGTCCATACATTTCTTCTTGCGAGGAAGTTACCGCGGGTTCTCTTGAGAATCTTCTTGCGGCGTGCCCTTGAGGCAACTGAATTTACTGATCTAGGCATAAATTTTACTGATTTTTGGAGGCAGTGACAATCTTCGTAATTGCTCTTTCAGACTGCATTCCAAGTTTGACTTAAATGATTAGAGAACAAGGAGTTCTTTTACGCGAGCCTCGTCAACCTTCTTCACGATAGCGAAATGGTCGAGGTTTCTCTTCTGCTTCTTGGTCTTCTTTGTGAGAATGTGGCTGTGAAAAGCGTGTCTTCTCTTGATTTTTCCAGAACCGGTAAGCGTGAAACGCTTTTTAGCACCGGAGTTGGTCTTAAGCTTTGCCATTGTTAAACTAATTAAACGTTAATAAATATTGTAAACCGCCGAGCGGTTACTTTTTCTTAATTGGAGCGATCATCATGTTCATCCTCTTACCTTCGAGGACAGGCATGTTCTCAGGCCTTCCATATTCTTCAAGTTCTACAGCGAAGCGGAGAAGCTGTTTCTCTCCCTGAGCGGCAAACTGAATTGAACGTCCCCTGAAGAAGATCGTCGCCTTCACTTTTGAGCCCTCCTGGAGGAACTCCTGCGCGTGCTTGAGCTTGAACTGGAAATCGTGCTCATCCGTATTAGGACCGAAACGGATTTCCTTGACTACAATCTTGGAAGCGTTCTGTTTCATCTCCTTGGCTTTCTTCTTCTGCTGGTAGAGATACTTCTGATAATCGAGTATCTTACAAACAGGAGGGTCGGCCTTGGCACTGATCTCAACAAGATCCAGACCTTGCTCATCCGCCATCTTCATAGCGGCAGATATAGCGTAGATTCCAGGGTTGGCTATATTATCTCCGACAAGACGCACCTGAGATGCGGTAATCTCATCATTGATGTTCAGCTCATTCTCGTCCTTCTGCTTCTGCATACGACGAGGGTCCGGGCGGCCGCCCGGTCTCTGGTTACCGGCGTTTGCCGGACGTGGTCCGCCGAAATGCGGAGCCGGTTTGTAAGGTGTTGCGATAAAACAGTCCTCCTAAATTGTTAAATATAAAATATTTGCCCTACGCAAGCTCTGCCTTTACGGCATCCTTGAACTTGGCAACAAATTCATCTAACGGCATTGAACCCTTGTCCACGCCCTCTCTTCGAACGGAGACAAGATTCTCTGCAACTTCTTTTTCACCAACAATAACAAGAACCGGAACTCTCAGCAAAGCAGTCTCACGGACTCTCTTTCCAAGGGTTTCATTTCTGTCGTCAATTGAAGCGCGAATATCGGAATTTTTAAGGACATCGCAAACTTTTTTTGCATAATCAGCGTATTTTTCGCTGACTGGCAATACTTTAACCTGATCTGGAGAGAGCCAGAGAGGGAGATGTCCTGCAGTGTGTTCAAGGAGCACAGCGGTGAATCTTTCGAGAGATCCGAACGGTGCCCTGTGGATCATAACCGGACGTTTCTTAGAACCGTCGGCATCAGTATATTCAAGCTGGAAGCGCTCAGGAAGGTTGTAATCCACCTGAATTGTTCCGAGCTGCCACTTTCTTCCGATAGCATCCTTCACCATGAAGTCAAGCTTAGGGCCATAGAATGCAGCCTCGCCGTACTCGACAACGGTGTTGAGTCCCTTTGCCTTGGCTGCGTCGATGATTCCCTGCTCAGCCTTAGCCCAGTTCTCATCGCTACCGATATACTTCTCCTTGTGCTTAGGATCACGGAGAGATACCTGTGCAAGATACTTATCAAAGTTAAGTGTCTTGAACACATAGAGGATAAGGTCGATAACCTTCTCGAACTCTTCCTGGATCTGGTCAGCGCGGCAGAAAAGATGGGCGTCATCCTGGGTGAAGCTTCTTACACGGGTAAGTCCGTGAAGCTCACCGCTCTGCTCATAACGGTACACGGTACCGAACTCTGCAATACGAAGCGGAAGATCCCTGTATGACCTTGGTGATGAACGGAAAATCTCGCAGTGGTGAGGACAGTTCATTGGCTTGAGCATGTACTCCTCGCCTTCCTGCGGAGTATGGATTGGCTGGAATGAATCCTTGCCGTATTTAGCATAGTGACCAGATGTTACATAGAGGTCCTTGCTTCCGATGTGAGGAGTAACAACCTGTACATAACCGTACTGAGCCTGCTTCTTGCGGAGGAAGTCCTCCATAAGATATCTCATGACTGAACCTCTAGGAAGCCAGAGAGGAAGACCAAGACCTACGCGTGATGAGAAGGTGAAGAGTTCCATCTCCTTACCGATCTTTCTGTGGTCACGCTTCTTTGCCTCTTCGAGAACCTGGAGGTACTCGTCGAGCATTGACTTCTTAGGGAATGTAATACCGTAGATACGGGTAAGCTGCTGACGCTTCTCATCACCTCTCCAGTATGCACCGGCGATTGATGTAAGTTTCACAGCCTTGATGAGTTCGGTATTCATAAGGTGAGGTCCACGGCAAAGATCCGTGAAATTACCGTTCTCATAATATGTAATTGTACCGTCGGCAAGCTCGCCGATGAGTTCCACCTTATACTGGTCACCCTTCTTTGTAAAGTAATCAAGGGCTTCAGCCTTAGATACATCTATTCTCTTGAATGTCTCTTTTGTCTTTGCAAGCTCGAGCATCTTCTTCTCGATCTTTGCAAGGTCGGCATCTGAAATCTGCTGGCCATTAAGGTCAACGTCATAATAGAAACCGTTCTCGATTGCCGGTCCGATACCGAACTTTACTCCAGGATAAAGGGCCTCGAGAGCTTCGGCCATAAGATGTGATGATGAGTGCCAGAACACCTTCTTGCCATCTTCATCATCCCACTTGAGAAGATTGATAGAGCAGTCCTCGGTAATAGGGCGGGTAAGGTCATAGGTTACTCCCTTGCCAATAGTTGTATCTGATGCAGGTTTAACTGAAACTGCGAGAACCTCTGCGGCGAGTCTCGGACTGATACCCATAGCTATCTCATAGCCTGTGATTCCGCTTTCAAACGGCTTTACACTGCCGTCGGGAAAAGTAATGTTAATCATTATCTTAAAAACTTATTTAATTTGGACTGACCAGTATTTACTAACCAAGTACTTAAACAGAGCCAGCCATATTGTATTCAAAGCTTACAAAGGTACTAAAAAATTCATATATTTGTCCCTATGAAAGAGACAATCAGTAATAGTACCCAATGGAATAACGCGGCAAAAGCAGGACTTGTCCTCGGCGGCACAGTCATCGTCTATTCATTCGCCACACTGTTGCTCTCGAAGGTTCACGGCTCAGCCATAGTTTTGATTCTCATGCGGCTGTTGAACTACATTCTCTGGTTCGCCAAACTGGTTGGCTGTTTCCTTCTCATGAAGTATTTCATCAGAAAACAGAGCAGGACCTACAGCGGCGTGGACACACGCACCAGCTTCAGCTACGGACTCAAGATTGCACTTTGCTCCGCCCTCATCTGCGCTGCATACACCCTTTGGAGCGTCACGCAGATTGACGCGGAAGGGCTTACCATGCTTTTCAACGAGGCGATTTCAGAAAACCAGGTAGACAATAACACAAAGGCTGCGATAGAAAAACTCATCAACAACGCACCTGTTCTTTTCACAGTTGCCCAGTTTATCTACTGCTTCCTCTGCGGATTGATAATTACATCAATAATTACACGCACAACGCCAACTGAAGATATTGACAATCAATAATGAAAGACGTATCAATCATAATTCCATTCCTGAATGAGGCAGAGTCAATCCCTGAACTCATAGAATGGATTGAAAAAGTTGTTAAGAATCAGGGCTGGAGCCACGAGATTATAATGGTGGATGACGGCAGCACCGACGACTCCTGGAAGATAGTCACCGACCTGGCAAAGGAGAACGATGCCATCCACGGCATCCGTTTCAGAAGAAACTACGGCAAATCCGCCGCCCTGTTCTGCGGTTTCGAGAAGGCTGTAGGCAAGGTCGTATTCACCATGGATGCAGACCTTCAGGACTCTCCTGATGAGCTTCCTGAGATGTACCGTATGGTTACGGAAGAAGACTGGGACATCGTCTCAGGCTGGAAGCAGCATCGTCAGGACAACAGATTGACCAAAAACATACCGTCTAAAATTTACAACGCTGCAGCAAGGGCCATCACCGGTATCAAACTACACGACATGAACTGCGGACTCAAGGCATATAAGAACGAGGTCGTAAAGAACGTGGAAGTGTACGGAGAGATGCACAGATACATCCCATTCCTTGCAAAGAACGCAGGCTTCTCAAGAATCACAGAAAAGCCGGTTCATCACCAGAAGAGAAAGTACGGAGTCAGCAAGTTCGGAATCGAGAGATTCGTCAACGGCTTCCTTGACCTGGTATCACTCTGGTTCCTCAGCCGGTTCTCTAAGAAGCCTATGCACTTCTTCGGCTTCACCGGTCTGATGATGTTCCTTGTGGGCCTAGTCATGACCATCTGGATCATAGCCGACAAGCTCAGTCGCCAGGCTCAGGATCTGCCATTCCGGCCGGCCACCGACCAGCCCCTCTTCTATCTGGCCCTGTGCGCGGTAGTAATAGGAGTAATGCTCTTCCTGGCAGGTTTCATCTGCGAGCTAGTCTCGCGAAACTCTACGGAACGCAACAAATACAACATCAAGGAAACCCTCTAGGTTTCCTTTTTTTTGCCCCTCACTCTCTTCACGCGCCATCCGTTTCCCTCCCGCGTCTCTCCCGTGCCACCTTGAGTCTCTCCCGTACCCCCTTGAGTCTCTCCCGTGCCCCTTCGAGTGGACTCAACATTTGTCTCACCGTTTAATCATCCCCTAATCTGGGCCAACGCCTGTTTTTGAAAACATCATTCTCGTCAAATGGCCCCACACGAGGCTGAGAGCCATCTTTCGAAGAATGACTTCGCCCGCGGAAGGGGGATATTCTTCTAA
>CADBMK010000179.1 GCA_902795785.1 uncultured Bacteroidia bacterium
ATTACGGGTGTTATCAGTGGAATGTGCGGATGGCAGGCTTCAGGAAATAAAACTCTCAGCTTTAAATAGGATACCAAATCGCCGAAGTCTATTCATCAGATACTCATCAGCGCAAATGGTGTTAAGCGAAACGCTTATTCCGACGAATTTCAAAAGATAAATCACATTTCCGAGGGTGTGATTTGCGCGTAATTGAAAAATCAGGGAATTTCTTGTTGAAAATCTTGGAAATTTCTTGCTAAATCACGCTGAGGTTATACCTGGTTTCGGATTCCGTTAAAACCTATAGAATAAGCCAATTGTGCCGTAGATGGGGTAGAGCGCCCTGTCCACGGTTTTGAAACTGTTCTTCAAAAAGCCTGTAAGCCCCCAGTTCAGATCAGCCGAGACACCGAAGTTATCGGTTATGGCATAGTCGGCACCGATGTTTACTCCAAACTGAAAGGAACGGATGTGTTCACTGAAATCGTAGGTGGCCCATTCTCCATCCCTGTTGCCGATAATAATCTTTGGACCGGTAGGGTCACCCTGGCGCAGATACCCGTTGGAGGCGATGCCGCTGAAATCCCCGCTTATTACGAACGATGCGTATGGTCCTGCCTTGAGGCTTATGCGGTTTATGTTAAGCGTGGCCTGAACGGGAAGCGTAAGCATCCAGGATGTAACCTTTTGATGGACTGTTCCTGTGAAGAGACCCTCGATTCGGGAATCTTCCTGCACCATTTCCATACGGTAGCCTTTTGTGGTAATTGAGGCGTCCATCCCTTTGTTCTCAATATGAAGACCGGTCTGGAGGCCCCATTTTCTATATACTTGGCATTCCGCATCCACTCCGAACACAATGGATGGTGTGAGATTATAAGAGTCAATGCTTCGGATGGCCGGAGGCATGTCAAGCGGAGCAGTCCCTCCAACGCTGTAGCCAGCGCGTAATTTGACAGACAATCCGTCTGGAATATTTCCGGCAGATATGCCTCCCGGGAATAGAGCCGTGGAGGCGCAAATCATAAGAGTTGAAAACAGAATTTTCTTTTTCATGGCCTGTCCTCCGCGTATGTTACTTCTATTTCATCCAGATACAGCGTGCTTCCAACAGCCCCCTCGAACAGGTCACCTGCCTTGCTGGAGGTGAATACAAGGGTGAAGTTGTATCCCATTTCGGCAAGGATGGCCGCATCGGCCCTGCCGCCTTCAAAGTCTGTTTCAAAATGAATCCATTTATCCGTAGACGTAAGGTTTGACGCCTGGGCTATGCTGACGATGTATGGACTGCTGAGAATATTGCTCCCGTCAAGTTTGACTTCTTTCCCGTTCTCGTCGGTATTGCGCCAGAAAACGCCATAGATGCTTGGCTCATCTGTCCTGCCTTCGATAACGTTCATATTCTTGTCTGTGAATTTGGATCCTGGGGAGTATTTGTACCACCCGCTGAGCCGGACGGGTTCTCTCCCAATAGGGATGCCGAAGTCAGTAGTCTTGAGAGGGGCGGTCATCACGTTATCGTTAATGAATCTTCCGATGAACAGGTTGCCGGCTGCGATTGGTTTTCCGAATAATTCCCCAAAGACTCCCGCAGACAGGGTTTTGAGGCATAATCCGTAGCCGGAGTAGCCGTCAGGCGTTGCATAGGTTGGGTACTGCTCGGGGCCCCAGTTTGAGCTCATAATGGCTACGCCCGCATTGCCTGAAGCCCAGATGTCCTGTCTGTTCCCTTGCTCGTCAAGGCTGTAGAATACGTGATATTTAGTGGACTTGTTAGCCTGAGGCGTCTCTTCCTCAAAGTGCTCAAAGTTCATTTTGCTTGAAGGAATGGATGCTTCACGAAAAATGACTTCATACTTTCTTTTCCACGTCCCGTCCTCGGATGTAACGGTGTAAACCACGGGGCCCGACGTGAAATCTTGCGCAGAACCGTTTACAGGAGATATAGTGGCTCCTTCGGAAAGTGAGAAGGTAACCGGGACTGTTTGGGGAAGTACATTGAGTGAACGAACCTTGAATACAATCTGGCTGCTGCCGGACGGGATTTCTCCGATTGTCATATTTGAGGGGGAGTAAAAATACTCCGCATAGGCTTCGTCAACGCTGGCAGACAGAATGTCGCATTCCATGTTTGCCGGCTCATCTTTGATACACGAAGTGACGGTGACGCATATTATCAGTATGAGGAGGATTATTTTAGTATGATTCATCTTGTGTTATCATTGACCTTATAGGATGTAAAGATACGCTTTCTGACTGACTTTGGACTGATTTTTGTTGACTGGGGCGCATAGATTAACTTATTTTTTTGATATGAAGAAACTTTTTTCAGTAGTCATTTTGGCGGTATTTTGTCTTACCGCAGCAATGGCACAGAATGTTACCGGCTCGTTTAAAACATTGAAAGACGCCGGACGTGTAAAGATGGTAGTTGATTTTTCCAAGGCATCAATTATTGGAATGACAGAAGAAGAGTTCTCAAAATATGAAGTGGACTGGGAAAAGGACAAACCGGAGATTCTGTCTCTTTTCTACACCTATGCCAACAGGCGTCTTGGAAACTCTCTGAGCCTTGGTGGTAATTTTGATGAATCCCGTTATATGCTTACCCTGATTGTCCGTACCGTGAGCGCCAAGGGAGATTATGACTGTGATCTCGTTTTGACGGAAAATGGCAAGGAAGTGGCTCGTGCGGAGATGCTTCGTGCCTATGGCGGTACCTTTGGAACAAAGCTCAACCTTATGAAGGACGGAGCAAAGCATACGGGCAGAGAACTTGGATGGTTCCTTTTTAATCAGTTCTATGGAAGAAACTAAAGCCAGTCTCTATCGGGAGATAGAAATTAGCCTTGCGTCGCTTCTGGACGGCGAGACGGACGAGGTTGTCAAGATGGCCGAGACAGCGGCCGTCCTTCAGGAGAGGATGGGCTTTTTCTGGACCGGTTTTTATCGCGTTAACGGCAATGATCTTCTCCTTGGCCCATTCCAGGGACCAGTTGCCTGTATCCGCATTCCGTTTGGAAGGGGAGTCTGCGGCACAGCCTGGAAGGAGGACCGCACCCAGGTGGTGCCCGATGTGGAGGAATTCCCCGGCCACATTGCCTGCAGCAGCCTTTCCAGAAGTGAGATCGTAGTCCCAATCAGAAGGGACGGCAAGGTTGTGGCCGTTCTGGATATTGACAGCAAGGAGGTTGGAACTTTTGACAGCACGGATGCCTCTTGTCTGGAACGGATTATGGCTGCCGTATTTGGCGACTAGTCTGATAACTATATTTTCTAAACAATACTAACTTTGTCAGGATGAGTAGAAGGACTGCATACATCCTGACATTGTTTTTTATTGTCTCTGCCGCATATTCCGCTGCGACACAGGAGGTACTGCGGTCTTCCAGGATTCAGGCCCGATTCTCAAAGCGCCTGCCGGCCCTGGGACTCCCGGTCCGGTTTGACGGACAGATTGATCCTGCAGTCTGGTATGACGCGGGCGTCTGGAAAGGTGCCGATTCCCTTAGGGCCGAGCCGTTCTGGTCCATGCATCAGATTACGGACGAGGTAGTCCTGAATCCACTGACTCCTGTCTTTAAACTGTGTGCGGACTGGGCTTCAGAGAAGCCTAAGCAACCGGTTGATGTAGTCTGGGGCCGTTACCGGGGCGGATGGTTTGTTGCAATGTGCAAGAAGACTAACAGTGTGCTTGGTTGGAAAACAATCGGTTTTTCAATTCCGGATAGCGGTATTCCCGTAGGAAAGTCCATCTGGCTGTACAGTCATAGCGTCAACTGGGTTGAGAATCAGATTGGTTATAATCTCTTTTCCAAGATTCCTGATTACCTCCAGGAAATCATTGAGGAGATGACAGCAACTGAACTTCTGTGCTCATTCCAGGAGTTTGACCCCGGCCTTAATGAGGAGCCGGACCGTGAATACGATATTGACAGGGACTTCGACGTCCGTGAAAGAGACTGATTTTTTACTTGGCCTGTCAGGTCTTATTCCGTATATTTGATGTTTGTACAATTATACGGTCCGATAATATAGTCAGAATATAAAATCTTATCATACAGTTTTAACAGTTTATATTATGAAATTCTTTCCTAAACTATCAGTTATCATTACATTGATTATGATGGTGGTCTTGCCGGTCAACTCAATGGCTCAGGACAAGACAATCAAGAGAAAAGTCGCGATTGGACGTTTCTCAAATGAAACTCAGTATGCAAAAGGTCTGTTTTATGACAAGGAAAATGACCCTATCCGTAAACAGGCTTTGGACATTCTTTCATCCAAGCTCGCTGCAAGTGAAAAGTTCATTCTCCTTGAGAGGGAAGACCTCGATGTCCTTGTAGCCGAAGTTGGAAAGGGAATGAATAAGATTGGCGCTGATTATCTTATCCTTGGCTCCATCACCGAGTTCGGACGCAAGGCAGAGGGTCAGCAGAAGGTGTTCTCTTCTACCAAAACCCAGACAGTTGAGGCCGGTGTTAGTATCCGCCTTGTTGAGGCCGCTACCGGACTTATCATCTATTCTGATGAGGCCAAGGGCTATGCAGAAACTACCACTAAGCAGACCATGGGCCTGGGCGGTACAGCCGGATTTGACGCCACGCTCAGCGACAAGGCCATTTCAGCAGCGCTCAGCCAGCTTGTGGAGAATATCATTAACAAGTGTATGGACAAGCCTTGGCGTTCTTACATCCTCTCTAATGAAGATGGCTCATATATTATTTCCGGTGGTGCATCTCAGGGTCTTGCGGCAGGAGATACATTCAATGTCTATAAGAAGGGCAAGATCGTAAAGAACCCTCAGACCGGAATAGATATTGAACTCCCTGGTCAGAAGCTCGGTTCGGTTACCGTTGTGTCTTCTTATGGAGATACTCCGGAGACGGAAATCTCTTTCTGTACATATACCGGCCAGCCGCTTGATGCAGAGAATCTTGGTAATTATTATATCTCAGATAAATAGGACTTGATTATGAAAAAGTTATTTGTGGCTCTGTTCGGAGCTGTTATGATGACCGGTTGCGGTGTCGGCTCCTATTCTATATCTTCAGGAAAAGCAGACGAGGCCATGCTTTCGTTTGTCAGCCCTGATAAAACTCAGATTTCCGTTAGCGTGGACGGCAACAACTATGATGTTTATACGGTGAAGACCAAGGCGTGGAGAAAAGACAGAAAGATTAAGAAAACTGCGCAGAACACCATAGTCCTTGCTCCTGGAAAGCATGATATTGAGGTTACCATGGACGGAAACAAGGTTTGTACAAAGAAGGTATTTATTTCTACACAGGAACATAAGGTGATTGAATTATGAAGCGTGCATTCTTCATCATACTGTCAATAGCCCTGCTCTCTTCCTGCGCACCGGCCTCGCTTTATTACTGGGGCGGAGGAGATAAGACAACGGCTTATGAAAAGCTGGCATACAAGTCATACGATACCCAGACTCCCAAGTCTCTTTGCGGACTTATCTGCGTTTATGAGAAAATGGTATCTGCCCCGGGGGGAACAAGACAGGTTCCGCCACCGGGTATCTGTGCCGAATACGGATATCTCCTTCTTCAGCCAGGAACAGCGGAGACATTCATGAATAATGCATCCGCTATGCAAAAGAGCGCCTTCAAGACGAAAGATTTCGATGCTCTTTTCCGTGAGAAAGGAGAGGCGATGCTTAAGAAGGAAATTGAGATTTATCCAGAGTCTGCAGTATTTATAGAACCGTTAATCAAGAAACTTGTCAGGTAATATGAAACGACTCATACCACGACTCATAGCATTGTCTTTTCTTGCCGCAGCAGTTTGTTCCTGCAGCACGATGAATCAGGCCCTTACAAGAGAGTCCCAGTATTCGGCCATGTATAATGACATGCCGGCTACCATTCTTGTGATGCCGCCTATCAATAATACTGCAAACGTTGATGCAAAGGATCTCCTTTATACGTCCATCAGCCGTCCTCTGGCTGAAGCAGGTTATTACGTTATTTCTCCGCTTCTTGCAATGGATGTACTTAAGGCTGAAAGCGCCTACGATTCTGAATTGTTCATTGATAAACCTTTGAAAAAGTTCAAGGAGTTCTTTGGGGCCGATGCCGTTGTTTTCTCTCAGATTGATACCTGGGCTAAAAAAGGCTTCGGCATTGAAACTAAGATCCGATATATTATTAAATCAACAAAGACGGACGAGATTATCTTCGACCGTACCTGTGACCTCTATTTGGACCTTTCCCAGAATTCCGCATCGGGATCTGGCCTTGGCGTCCTTGGAGCCCTTGTGGATCTGGCTGTTTCGGCTATCGCCACTGCCACCACAGAGCATATAGAGGCGGCTCGAATGGCTAATTATTACGTTTTCAAAGATATTCCAAGAGGAAAGTACAGCCCTCTCTATTTCCAGGATAAAGGCGTTGCCGCCGATAAGAAGGACATTAGAAAGACTGTCAAATAGTTTCTCTTTTGAAGAGAATAGGTTTGTTCTGGCGGGACGGTGTGACTACATTCCATCCCGCCATTTCCATGGGACCAAATTGAATCGTAATCTTAATCAGGAAAGAGTCAGGTGTAGGGATGTTAATCGACTCTTTTGAAAACAACGGGCTTTGCCTGCTGGTCTGCAGTGATAACAGTCCAGCCCTGCAACTCCATG
>CADBMK010000180.1 GCA_902795785.1 uncultured Bacteroidia bacterium
CCTTCCGATATTGAGTCGGTTCAGGTTCTTAAGGACGCTGCATCGGCTGCAATATATGGTTCCAGAGGAACAAACGGAGTCATCATCATTACCACCAAGAAGGGAGCGAAGGGTGCGCCTAAGCTTTCTGCAAATGCAACGTTCGGACTTAGTTGGCTGCCAAATCTTGATAAGCTGAAGGTGGCCGACGCTGACCTGTATCTTGAAGTCCAGAATGAAGCGATTGATAATTACAATATTCAGACAGGCAGTTCGATTGCCAGACTTGAGAATCCATATCCGGGTAAGCCCCAGTTCAGCTGGCTTGATATGCTTTTCAGGGTTGCAACAACCTGGAATGCGGATGTTTCTGTGTCAGGAGGCTCTGAAAACAGTACTTATTATATCTCTGCAAACGCAAAGCAGAATGAAGGCGTTGGAATAGAAAGCCTTTATGAAAAGTATTCATTTAAGGCAAATGTCAACTCCGACATCCGTAAATGGCTGTCTGTGGGTGCATCGATGAAGTTCAGCTATACCAATGCCAACCGTGTCCCTGACGGAAACATCGGTACGTCAATGCTGACTCACGGACTTGAACACAGGCCGTGGGATACGCCGTTCCGTCCGGATGGCTCATATTCTTTAAAGGATGCAGACCTTCTGCATTATAACCTTCTCCAGGCAATAAAGGAGCAGAACGTCTATAACAAAAGTTACAGGGCCTATGGCTCCGCTTTCGTAAAGGTCAACTTTACTAAAGACCTTCATTTTAAGACAAACTTTGGTTTTGACGTAATGTCGGCGGAGGATCACGTCTATTATTCTTCCGATCATATGTATGGCAATTCTGTCGGAGTCCTTACCGATTCCAGGAAGAATTTTACTTCAATAGTCGTTGATAATATCCTGGATTATTCTCACAAATTCGGCAACCTGGGCTTCGACGCGATGCTCGGCCATTCTTTCCAGTTGGACCAGAATTCAGTGGCATCCCAGAAAGGACAGGGCTTCCCGTCTAAGTCATTCGATGTCAATTCCGTGGCTGCGGAATTTACCAGCGTTACCAGTGGATTGTCAGCTTGGGCTCTCCAGTCATATATGATGCGTGTGACGCTTAACTGGAAAGACCGTTATCTTGTTACCGTAAATGCCAGGGCTGACGGATCATCCAAGTTTGCTCCGGAAAACCGGTACGGTTTCTTCCCTTCAGTCTCATTAGGCTGGAATATCTCCGAGGAACCATTCTGGAAATGGAAGGGAACAAATGCCAAGGTACGCGCAAGTTACGGTGCAACCGGAAACCAGGGAGGTATCGGCTCGTATGCGTACCAGACGCTTGCCAACGGCGGTTACAACTACATGAACAAAAATGGCTTGGCCGTAATGACGCAGGGCAACAGGGACCTCAAGTGGGAAAAGGCAGACCAGTATGATTTGGGAACAGACCTGTCATTCTTCCGTGGCGCCCTCACCTTTACGGGAGACGTATTCCTTAAGGATACAAAGAACCTTCTCTATTCAAAGCCGGTAGCGGCAACGACCGGTTTCACCAATTTCACCTGCAATATCGGATCTATGAGAAACAAAGGTCTTGAACTTGCAGTGGGAGGCAACCTCGGCAAGCACGACTTCCATTGGAAGGGAGACTTCAACATTTCATTTGTCCGTAACAAACTTACCTCACTGATAGGAGAGGACGAAATCCTCAGGACTGATGATTATCACGCACTTAAGGTGGGACAGGAAGTTGGAAGTTTCTATATGATTAAAATGAAGGGAATCTATCAGGATGATTCCGAAGTCCCTACATACCTTTATGAAAACTACGGTGTCAGGGCCGGAGACTGCATTTATGAAGATGTAGGTGGCCCGGACGGAGAACCTGACGGAGATATCAGCTCGGCATACGACAGCCAGTTTGTGGGCTCTGCCAATCCTAAGTTCACGGGAGGTTTTAACAACTCCTTCACTTATAAGGGATTTGACCTTAACGTCTTCTTTACATTCTCATACGGAGCCAAACTCTATGAAACCTGGACGGGAGGTCTTCGTCTTGGTAACGGAAACTGGCCTGCACAGGAGTCTGAGGCGCTTGCCCGATGGACGGGCCCTGGCACTACCAATACCACACCGCGTGCGATATATGGATATACCTGGAACTCTACGATGTTCAAGAATACTCGTTTCCTCCATGATGCCTCTTATCTGCGTTTGAGAAGCGTTTCCTTCGGATACACCCTTCCAAAGACACTTTTAAAGCGTTTCGGCATAGAGAAACTCCGCGTATATGTCCAGGGAGACAACGTTCTCCTTATCAGCCCGTTCCGCTTCCTTGATCCGGAAGTCAACACTTCACTCAATGCGACTAATATGGGCCTTGACTGTATGTGGATTCCACAGCCGCGTGCTGTAACATTCGGAGTTAATCTTAAATTCTGATGGCAATGAAAAAGTTTATTCTGTTTTATATATCTCTGGCGCTGATGCTTTCTTCGTGTGACAAGTATCTTGATCAGTATCCTCACAATGGCGTTTCAAGTGACAAACTCACTGAAGAAGATGCAGAGATGCTTATGGTAGGAGTTTACAATATCGCACAGTATAAGCCAACTTTCAACGGATGGGCCCTGTTCGATATCATCGGCGGCGATATCATTCGTCCTGGTGCGACGTCGACAAATACGCCGGCTCTTGTTGTCCAGGGTGCGATAGGCCCTGATTTCTCAATCGTTACCAGTCCCTGGAACGGCTATTATGCCGGACTCTATCAGATTAATTATTTCATTGAGTCCGTGGAGACTCTTCCGGAATCGGCCAGGAAGAATGAAATGCTCGGCGTGGGCCGTTTTTTCAGGGGCCTGTATTATTACAATCTTGTAGCGCGTTGGAGGAATGTCCCTATCGTTGTCAAGCAGACCAAGGATGACGTTCCTCAGACTCCTGAGCAGCAGGCCTGGGAGTTCGTTGCATCCGAATTCGAGTTTGCTGCTGAGAATGCACCTGATTTCTCAACAAAGAACTATGTGTCCAAGGATGCTGCAAAGGCGCTTCTCGCCAGAACGTACCTTGCAATGAACAGGAAGGCTGAGGCGGCTGAAATTGCGGATGAGTTGATTGACTGCGGCAGGTTCGCCCTGGCTGATTTCGATGAAATCTTCAGGGAAGTTGCCAACAAAGAAGAGATTTTCTCTTTTGCCAACCTTATTGAAGAGGGCTCTTACAACATTGGCTCGTATTATTATACCAAAGAGTCCGAGGTGGGAGGAAGCTACAATTTCTGTCCTACCCAGGAAGCAATGGATATGTTCTCGTATAACGACAAGCGCCGTAATGTCTCAGTCGATATCCAGGGCAGCAACAATGTGTTGAACAAGTACTGCAAGGGCGATGCAGGACATGACCCTATTTACATCACCCGCCTTGCTGAAATGTATCTTATAAGTGCCGAAGGCAAGGGACTTTCAGGCGGCCTTGGCAGGCTCAATGAACTTCGCCGTTTCCGCGGCCTTTCCGACGTACATCCTGCCACTGAGGAGGCTTTCCTTGATGCCGTCATCAATGAACGCCGTCTTGAGCTCTTCGGCGAGGGCTTCCGCTGGTTTGACCTCGTCCGCACGGGAAAATATGAGAATACAGTGGGCGTAGACAAGAAATACACCGTCCTGCCTATCCCGTCCCGTGATCTTACATTGAATAAGTTGTTGAACCAAAACCCACTTTGGGTGGCTTCGAAAAGTGAACAGGAGAATTAATCTATGAAGCGTTTCCTATACTTTATATTTTTGACGGCGGCTCTTTGCAGTTGTGAAAAGTTGCCGACCGGTCCGGATGATATTCCTGATACCAGTTATCAGCCACGTACGGAAATCGGCAAGATGGTTGCCAAAGCCTCATCTGTGGGCCATATATATGCCGACACCACATTTATGATAGCCATGGGGGTGGATGAGACGGATCTCCATATTCAGACTTCTGTGGGAAAGGTGGAGCACATCTTTATGCTTCGCATAGACCTTACGACTCCCGGCCTCAAGATGAAGGTCGGAATGCCATATGACCTGGATTCTTATGTTATCGGCAACCGTCAGACCCCTTCCGATATGATTGAGTATGTGGATAAGCCCGGCCAGAGGGTGGTCGCAGTGGTGAATGCGGATTTTTGGGATACGTCAAACGGCAAGATCCGCGGCCCTATCCACAGGAACGGCCGTGTCCTTAAGGATACCTTCGTTTATTCATCCAGGCTTTCTGACCAGGCAATCAGTTTCTTCGGATTTGATTATGACGGAACCCCCGTCATTCGTGATACCGTGACGTACAGGAAGATGGCAGGCGATATGAAAGACCTGACCGGCAGCGGTGTCATTGTCCTTCAGAACGGAGAAGTTCCGGGTGATTTTTCCGCATACTCAGTTAACCGTCATCCACGCAACGTGGTAGGCTATTCAGAGGATGGTAAGACGCTCTACTTTATGATTGTGGACGGACGTCAGGCCCTTTGGTCAGACGGTATGCTGTATTGGGAAATGGGTGAGATTATGAAGAGCCTGGGTTGCTCGTGGGCGACGAACCTTGATGGAGGCGGAAGTGCTCAGCTTGTTATCAGACATCCGTCAGCTCAGCTGTACCAACTTCGCAACCGTGCTTCGGACGGCGCCCAGCGCCCTGTGGTTAATACTTGGATGGTAACTGTCAATGAACCTTAATTATGAGAAAGATACTGACACTGATAACCAGTTTGATATGTCTGGCAGGTTTTGTTGCTTGCCAGGATAACGAGACGGAGCCGGAGAAGCAGGCTCCTAAGGTCCTGTCCCTTCTGCCTAAGGCAGGCTATGCCGGGACGGAAGCCGTCATATCGGGATATGGATTTTCATCGCCCCTGACGGTATTGGTTGACAATGTTCCCGCAACGGTAAAATCTGTCAGCGTTGACAGAATCCATATCGTAATGCCGGAGCACGCCTTGGGTAATGCGGCTGTAAGCGTTCAGGTGGATGGTTATGACCTGGATGGACTTGATTTCCGTTATGCCGAGCCTTTTGAAGAGGAAAAACTTTCAATTTATTCATATTCTCCTGCTTCCGGAATAGAGGGCGATGAGATTACGATTGGAGGAAACCTGTTTTCCAATAAGGCTGACAGGAATGTGGTTACAATCAACGGCGTGGCTGCAAAGGTGGTTTCCGCAAGCGATACGCGTATAGTAGTCACGCTGCCTGATAATCCGGCAGGAGATTATCCTTTTGTGATAACAGTTGACGGAAATTCAGTCACAGGCCCTTTGTTCACCTACAACAAAAAGCCTGAGCTGTCTGTTCTTTCAGTTTCTCCAAACAGCGCTTCCGCTGGAGATGTCATCACGCTTACCGGCCAGTGTTTCAGTGATAATCCGTCAGATAACATCGTTAAGATCAATGGAGTGACAGCGACGGTCCTGACGGCTACCGCGACAGCGCTGACGGTGCAACTGCCGGAAAACCCTCTTGGCTCATATCCGGTTGTGGTAACGGTAGGCGACAAGACTGTGGAAGGTCCTTCAGTCATGTATGTTGAGAAGGTCTGGACTTATACTGTCAAAACCATCTGTGGTATGGCCGGCCGTGCAGCCGATGCCGTGAACCTTGTTGACGGTCCGGCATCTTCTGCCAGGTTCCGTCAGCCAAGAGGAGTATGTTTCCTCCCTGACGGCCGCCTCCTTATCCTTGATAACGGCAATAATGCCGTGAGGTTCATGGATATGACAACTTACGCGCTCAGCGCCTCCAGCAAGGAAACTTCAACCATCTCAAATGCAGGCTGGCGCGGCTCTCTCAACGGAGACTGGTTCTATTATGCAAGCAAGGGAAACAACAAGGTAATCCGTTACAATTATAAGACAGACAAGGCGGAAGTCCTTGA
>CADBMK010000181.1 GCA_902795785.1 uncultured Bacteroidia bacterium
AGAGAGAGACAAAGTAGCCCCATTTGCATCAACGTAATCTATAGGGAAATACTTCGTGTCCCAGCGACGTTTAAATGCGCTGTCCATCGGGAACAGAGACTGGTCAGAAGTATTCATCGTTGCTATGATATATAGGTTGGACGGCAGCGCCATCAGATTGTCTGACCAATCAACGGATTTATTGGGATAAGCCCCCAAGAAAAGGCTCTTATAGTTCGGGATTTCGCTAACCAGAATGCGTTCGATATCCTTGTCAGCATTAATTGTATACTTGGAGAATCCATCTTTTCTACGATCCAATAATTGGAAAATATCCCCGAAGATCTGAGCGCAATTACCTCTGTTTATTTCCTCAATAACCAGATAAACTATCTTTCCTTCTTCAAGATGCTGCCAGGCATCCACGTAAGCCTCAAGAAATACCTGCTTGTGGAAACCATAGCCGATTCGGCTTTGCTTTTGCCCATCTACAATTACATCAATAGTTTCCGGTTTATAGCAGCCCACAAATGAGGCATAATCTGTATCGGGGTGGAAAGTCACTCGATAATGAGGCTGATCCATAATTACATTCTCCTCAACAAAGAAGGACTTCCCCGTTCCTGGTGCGCCATAATATAGAACTTGCTGAGGGACCTCAACAGACTTCTTTTTTGCAGTTGCCATATGAGGGAATGTATGAAGGAAATCCTTATACTTTCCTAGAATGGCCGACACTGTACTATTCTGAAACGCGCGATTCCTAGGATCGGGTTTCGCTTTCTCCCAAATCTTTTTCGCTTCCGATTCATCAGAAATGGAGAAAATATCCGTTTCACGGCCGGCCGTGACTTCCGATATGATTTCCTTTAAGAATTGTATCTCATCACGATCGCTTGTTATTACCTTCCAGTACTGCGGCGCAGTGTCTGCAGATGCAAAACGGCCCGGAGCAAAGAGATAAACACGGAAGGCCTCCTTTAAATCGCCGGCCGAAGGAGCCGCGGCTTTTTCTCCGCTAAGCCTCTTCGCCTCAACCTCTTCTGGGGTGGATGCATGAATGGAAGTAAAATGCAGCTCCTCCTGGTTGACCACATCAATTGTCTGAAAAAGCCACGGCGTATCAACGTTCAGTCCAAGGACCTCCCTGGCTTTCTCAAAGAAAGCTAGATTGCTCATACTGCCATAATACATCTTGGGCTGATATTTTATCTGGAGACGACCTTTGTGGTCCTCCGCTTTATCCTTGATAATCGCAAGTAAGAATGATGCCGGGATCTGTATGTTGTCAATAAATACTTTGTCAAACAAAGCAAGAAGGATCGGTTCTGAAGTTGCCTCTGCAAAACCAGTGTCGCCAAAATAAATGCGAGACCCCTTCCCGATCGGCATGCTGAAATCATGCGTGTTAATCGGGACAAGCTTGTGAACCATGCCGATTATGATGTCCTTTGCGACATCCTCCTTGATGAGATGGACTAATCCTTTATCCTGATTTACGATAGCCGTTCCCCATGAGGGATATCCAGGGCAGTTGAAAGCTAATGAGTAATCGTCCAGTTTCATATTATTTTACCATTGGTTTTGTTGGAAACTCAAATTTAAAGATAAGCATTATTGCAGATAATTAATGTGAAAGGCCTCATTCGGCCGCCCAATCATTGTTCTATTTGTCAATCAATGAAAGCCAATGATACTTTCGTTCGGCCGCATCGTGATATGATTCACTATACTCTTTATTCACGACTACAGCTTTGAAATGCAGTTCATCTTGATTGAAGACGCGCATTTCATAGATAAACCAACAGGATTCCCAATTAAGGCCAAGTTTTTGCCTTGCGATGCGGAAGAATTCTTGATTAGAGAGCCTCTCTCCTGAATAGGCATATGCAATCTTATCCGAGTATTTTATTGATCGACGTCCAGTATGACTGGCGCTCAGCTCCTTAATCAAGACCATTATAAACGGGTATCCTATTCGTATCCCATTTATGTAAACCTTCCGAAAAACCGAGGCTACGTGACACTCTTCAAAACTAGAAGCAATGTCAACGTGCCCTCCCTTCCCCAATGGCAAACTAACATGGTGAAGGTTTACAGAATTGTAGAGCATGCCGATTAATATCTCTTCACATCCTTCCACAATAAACTTATACTCTGGCTGTGACTGCCCCAGCGCAGTTCCCCAAGAAGGAGTGCCGCCGCCCTTTTCAATAATGGAGCCAAATGCCAAAGAACTCAGATCAATTCTCATAATTGTGCAAAAATATGTCGAAGTAACTTGCCTACTAGATTAACATCCCAACCATTGCCGGCCCTCTTTGACATCTGAGAGTATGATTGGCCTGCATAGTTGAGCTCGCCATTCTCAAACCCCATAAAGCGGAACTGCTCATCAATAGACATCTTCCGCACCACTTCCAAACCATCCGGTCCGGGAACCTCTATTACGCGAAGGCTGTTATGCTCAGGTTGCGTAATAGTGATGCAGATGGCATCACGCTTAATTTTTTTATTGTAAACATCAAAACACAAAGGCTCCTCGACAATGAATGAATCAATGTGATGCTTTTCCTTAAGATGGGCAATCTGCGCCTGGCTTAAATACAACTCCTGTGGCGGATTATCGTCAAGAAGATCGCCGAACCTACGCAACAAAGGTTCCTTAGGGGGGACTATATCGAAACCGACAGGCAACCCGCCCAAACGAGCAAACATCCAAAGCCGTTCTCGATTCTGAGGAATGCCATAGTCCTTGGAGTTGAGCACAGCATAGGCAAGTTCTCCATATCCAAGATCCCGGAGAATGTTTTTAATGTTCTCGAACGTATCGGCAAACTTCTTTTGAGTTAGGCCTTTTACATTTTCCAGGAGGAGATACTGAGGATGTTTAGCCTGTACAATTCTTAATATGTGATAGATTAACGTGCCGCGGCCATACGGGTCCTCGACACCCAGCTGCATGCCGGCACTTGAGAATGGCTGACAAGGAAAACCACCAGTAAAAAGATCAAAGTCTGGCAGCTCTTCTGCATTAATTTTCGTTATATCACCCCAATTATGGATATTCGGGAAGTTTTGTGCTAACAACTGACTGGCAAATGGATCAAACTCGGACATTCCGATTACTACATGAGGAATCCCCGAACGCCTTAATCCGAAGGAGGCCCCACCATAACCAGCGAACCCCTCAAACACGCTGACTTGCTGCATGTGATCAGGGAAATGGACGAACCGCTCATACTCTGCCGCGGCCTCTTCATCTGTTAGGGTGCCGGCTTCTGCCCTCAACTCATTCAACAGGTGTTCACGGCCAAATTGAATCAAAGGAGACTTTACAGCTTCCAGGACTCCAAACCACCTATTAATGATAGCCTCTGCTAACTCACTAAAGTAGTGAGGGATGCCCGTTCCATAAGAGCAAAGTCTAAGATGATGCAACACTAACTGTCCTTGATATTCAATAGGGGCATCCCAATGTTCTCGGACCTTGAACTTGGGATTTTCAGTCACTGTTGCTGGTGCAGTTTGTATCTGTGTTATAATTTCGTTTATCATGTTTAATGTCCCATCTTACTCATTAAAAAGATCTGGATTATTCTGAATATCTTCTCGGCTGAACTTGCGAGAAATGATATCAATCCTTTTTTCCAGCTCATTCTTGAAGAAATCTCTATCCATATACTCCAGTCTCTTGTATCCTCCTATCAAATTGAAAAGCTTCCTTATGTACTGAGCTCGCATATTCATTCCATCTACCAAAAGGTCCGGATGCTGCTGGAGAAATTCCAAGACACCGATCATTGCTTCACGATGGCGAATCAATGTTAGCGGGCCAAAACTATTGGTGCGCAATTCCTGATTCTTGAATAGAATCTCTGTCAGTTCATAAGGATTCTTGCGTGTCTTGTCTATCGAAAGATATACGCTCCACCAAGCACTTGGCAAAGCCATTCTAAACAGGCTGACCTTGTTTTTAAACCAGTGATCTACAATGTACTCTTCTGTCACATCAGGGCTCAGCACCTCAGAATTGCGATTTTGGACATAAGGGAAAAGGTCCACGTGCGAGAGGTATACCCACAGGTCGGGCAAAGACGCAAGCAATGGTGTAACAGACTCATACGCCTCATAGATTTCGATAGCAGAAGAGAAATCATCATCGGGGTCTAGGCGTTCAAGTAAGCCATCAGGCCTATATACATTTGCAAGTGTCTTTACTTTCGACGGCTCATATGGGAAAGACTCTCCCTGATAATCGGAGATATGGATGTTCTTTCGGAGTTCATCCATATACGAATGTTTGAATACTTTCTGCAGCTCCATGATCATTCCTCCTCTTCTTCGTTTCGGCTAGCCACAATCAACTCAAGGCTGTTGAGTAACCTTTTGTAAGGATCTTGAAGCAAAATATCAGCAACTTCATAAACCTGAGCCATGTCAGTCAAATCGTACTGCTGAAGTTCCGGATCAACCATACGAGCCATTATGCAATCGGCCCAGAGCTTCCCTTTCTCATGATATTCTGCAACATTGGCAAGAGCATAAACTAATGCGTTGTGAACCAATGATGAATGAATAACCTCAGGAAAGCTGTTACCTATACGTTGGTACTGCACGAATAG
>CADBMK010000182.1 GCA_902795785.1 uncultured Bacteroidia bacterium
CCAATGGCATCCATGCTGAAGCCGTTGTACATAACATCGCGGAAATAGACGATATAAAACTCTCCGGGCTTGATCTTGTTATGCTCAGAGCAGTCATAAAGATACTTGGCCATCTCCACGCTCTTATCATAAAGGCAGCTGTTGTCATGGAAAATATCCTTGCAGAGGGAATAAATGAAATTATACTCAGGACCGCCCTCGTGGACAAAATGCCAGTTTTCCTCGGTATCGAAAGGCTCAAGAAGAAAGCCTCTCATTACAAAACGGAGTTCGGGGGTAAGGCTGACCGGTGACTTGGAGATGTTGACTCCGTCCTCCTGGACTTTATTGCCGACGAAATGGGTGACGGCTTCCTCAATGGTAACGTTATCTATGGATATCATATCTGTCTGTTAATGGCACAAAGGTACAAAAAAAGAGACTGACCCAAGGTCAATCTCTTCAATTGTAAGAAACCTGTAATTATATGGATTACTTCTTCTTGTTTGCGTATCTCTGATAGAATCTGTCGACACGGCCGGCGGTGTCCACAAGCTTTACCTTGCCTGTGTAGAAAGGGTGAGATGTGTTAGAAATCTCGACCTTTACAACCGGATACTCAACACCCTCGATCTCGATTGTTTCCTTTGTATTGGCACAAGAGCGGGTGATGAAAACGGTGTCGTTAGACATATCCTTGAAAGCTACAAGACGGTAGGTTTCGGGATGAATTCCTTGTTTCATTTTCTTTAAAATTTTAAAGTTTGTCAAATTTGAGCCGCAAATATAAGAAGCATTTTCCGTAAAAACAAGGATTAAGCTACTTAAATCTGAATGGCATATCCTCGTACAGAACGTATCTCTTGGCCTTTCTTATCCACTTCTGTTCTTCCAGTTTGACGTGCTCACGCAGCTGTTGGAAATCAATCTTGCCTTCGAGGTAAGAATACATCACCGGATCCGCAAGTTTGGTCTGGAATCCGTCCAGAAGTTCAAACTGTGAATAGCGGTCCAGGAAATAGCGCAGAAGCTGCATCGTATGGAGCAGAGAATGGTACTCCACTCCTGGCGAAAGCATTATCTGATAGCCGAAGCACTGCTTTCCTTCATACCGTCCGGCAGAAGGCGTGAACGAGCAGGGACGCATCAGCACGCCGGCAGGAGCAGGAACAGTCTCCACAAGGCCCGGTTTAACGAAGGGCGCTCCGAAATACTCATACGGACGGGCCGTACCGATTCCCGGCGTGATTGTGGTGTTGTTCCAAAGACCGCCGCCACTGTACATCATAGGCGTGAACATTCCAGGGATGTAAGACGCCGGAGCGATGGTCCACGGCAGGAGCTGTCTGGTAGAATCCGATGCGAGGGCGGAAATGACATGAAGCGGGAACTTGGCACCGATCTCCGCATAATAAAGACTGCAGAGTTCGCCAAGCGTCAGGCCATGACGATGAGCCACCTTAGGGACACCGAGTTCGCAGACGCCCGTAGGCATCGTTCCCTCCACTACCCTGCCGGCGCAGTTGATATGGTCCACCACATACATGCTCGGAGCTTCGTCAGCAAGCATGTTGAGCGAGTCCATCAGCATCATCACGTCGCGGGTATAGTTGAAATACCTTGAACCCACGTCCTGAATCTCCACAACAACCGCATTCACTTCACGCAGCCTGTCGGATTCAAAAACAATATGGTTCGTCCCCGGAGTCAGTTCCGTATAGCGCGGACTGAAGATATAGGCCAGGTTGCCCCTCTTTCGGAAAATGTCATACATATAGCCGTCCCGCCCTGTATCCCAGCAGTTCTGGGTACAGAAGCAGGCGACTTTTCCGTCGTTTAGAGACTTGTCGAGCTGATCCTCGAGCGGGGTTGTCCTGAACGAAAACATTTATTTGCCGATAATATTGTGAGCAATCTCAATTACCCTCTGTGCAAGAGCGTTAGCCTCAGCCTCCGTCTCAGCCTCTGAATAGATTCTGATGATAGGCTCAGTATTGGACTTGCGAAGATGAACCCACTGCTTCTTGGCTTCGAAGATAACCTTTACGCCGTCGATATCGTTGATGGTCTCGTCCTTGAACACGACCTTCATCTCAGAAAGGATCCTGTCAATCATTGATGAATCTGAAAGATCGATTCTGTTCTTTGCGATGGCATACTGAGGATATGTCTTCTTAAGCTGGCTGACCTTCATACCCTTATGGGCGAGGTTACTGAGGAAGAGAGCGACTCCAACCATGGCGTCACGGCCTGCGTGGATTGAAGGGTAGATTACGCCTCCGTTACCCTCACCGCCGATGATGGCGCCGACCTCATGCATCTTTGTGGTGACATTGACCTCGCCGACGGCTGAAGCATAGTACTTGCCGCCGTGCTTCTCGGTAACATCACGAAGGGCACGGGTTGAAGAAAGGTTAGAGACTGTGGCGATATTCTTCACGCCTTCCTTCTCAGCCCTTTCCAGGAGATAATCAGCCACGCTGACAAGGGTGTATTCCTCAACGAAAGGCTCGCCGTTTTCCATAATGAAAGCAAGACGGTCAACGTCAGGATCGACGGAAATACCGAGATCACAGCCGTGCTCGACTACAGTCTTGGAAAGCTCAACGAGATTCTGTGGAAGAGGTTCAGGATTGTGGGCGAAATCGCCGGTAGGTTCACAGTTTACTTTTACGCACTCAACACCAAGTCTTTCAAGAAGTGAAGGCATAATAAGTCCGCCGACGGAGTTGACGGCGTCAAGGGCAACCTTGAAGTGTGCCTTGCGGATGGCGTCGGCATCAACTGCAGGGAGTGCCATTACGGCATCAAGATGCTCCTCGGTATAATCATGATACTCTATCTTGCCAAGATCATCGACTTCAGCAAAGTTGAAGTCCTCTTTATTTGCACATTCGATGATGGCATTTCCTTCGGCAGCGGTAAGGAACTCTCCCCTCTCGTTGAGAAGCTTGAGCGCGTTCCACTGACGCGGATTATGAGATGCCGTAAGGATTATACCTCCGTCTGCTTCTGCAAACAGTACGGCCATTTCAGTGGTAGGAGTTGAAGCGAAACCGCAGTCAACCACATCCACACCGCATGACATAAGGGAGCCGCAGACAAGCTGCTCCACCATTGTTCCGGAAAGGCGGGCATCCTTTCCAACCACGACTTTATAACGCTCTCCTGCCTTCTTTGGCCTGCGGACGCGAAGCTGGTCACAGTAAGCGTATGAAAACTTAACGATATCAAGCGGAGTAAGGCCCTCACCGGGTTTTCCACCGATGGTTCCGCGAATGCCTGATATTGATTTAATGAGTGACATAAAAAAAACTATTATTAAATGGGGGATAAATTACTCTGACTATTATATCATGAGCGCAGAGATCAGCGAAAGGATCGCATAGAACTCAGGAAGGGCGGCATAAATCATGGTGTTGGTAAGAACATCGTGACCCTGGCTGAGACCTGTAATACCGTTTGCGCAGACCTGACCCTGACGGATGGCAGAGAAAAGGCAAACAAGACCTACTGCGATACCGACTCCGAAGAGAAGCGCACCCTGAGCCGCGAAATCCTTACCCATCCACATAAGGAAGGCAACGAAGCCATAAAGACCCTGGGTAGCAGGCATGGCTGAAAGGATAAGGTAGCTTGAAGACTTCTCAGGATCCTTCTTGAGAGCTCCTTCAGCCGCATTGGCTGCGATTGTAGTACCGATAGCACTTCCAACTCCGGCAAGAGCCAGCATAAGGCCAAAACCGAGATAACCTAAAATTTCGTTCATAATATCAATTGTTTTTTAATTATTAATTCTTTTTCAGAGGGTTATACTTTAATCCGCGGCCCTCATAACCGCTGTTTTTGAAATACTCCACGAATGTAAGACGCAGAGGGTGCACAAATGCTCCGAGGCCTGAAAGGGCCAGGTTGAGCAGGTGACCGAGCAGGAGAATCAGCACAAACGGCAGATACTGCCAGGTAGGGTTGTCACTGCCTCCGACTACCATATTCGCAAGATTATTAAACGCTCCGCCGAGCATACCGCCGGCAAGACCGAGTGCATAGAGACGGATGTAACTGAGAACATCTCCCAGAAGGCCTGTGGCCTCATTGTATGTATCCCAGAGTCCGGCTCCGATATTCAGGAGAGGATTCCTTCCAATCTTATTGAAAAGGTAGATTCCAAGGGCGGAAACCACTCCGATTACTATAACGGTAATCTTGAGAGCCTCCTCGGAAAGTACGCTTGTAGCTGCGAGAGTGGCCGTAACCACACCGCCTACGATAAGAAGGGTCCAGCCCCACGTACTGATACTTTCCTTAAATCCGTAGCGGACAGTGGAGACGGCCGTCTTGATAAGACGGGCGAGACAGATATGGAAGACACCGATAAACACGGCGAGAACCATCTGCGCAGAATAACCGAACCACTGAACGTCACTGGAAAGAAGGCAGTTCCTGAAGCCCTCCGGAAGGAAGGCCATATCCTTGATGTTCATTCCGAAGAATGTTCCCAGGAAGGTTCCGACAAAGAAGGTACCCGTACCAAGGGCCATGATGATAGGTCCGAAACCGTCGAACATTTCAATCCTCATCCACTTCTTCCAAAGGGCAAGGCCCAGAAGGAAAAGGAGGATTCCGTATCCTCCGTCACCCATACAGAGCGAGAAGAACAGGAGGAAGAAAGGTCCGAGAACCGGAGTCGGGTCAAACTCTCCGTAATCAGGGAAACCGTACATGCCCGTAAGAGGCTCGAACAGTTTGATGAAAGGATTGTTGCGGAGCTTGATAGGAGGATTGTCCTCGTCCTTTGCCGCCTCCTTCTCATAATAAATGTCCAGGGCGTCAAATTCAGCCGCAAGGCTTTCATCAAGATTTGACGGAGCAAATCCTTCAAATACCGACACAAGGTTGTCAACAGACTTGAGGGCCGTATTACCGGCGATATGCAGGTCAAGGGCAGATTCGAGGGAAGCCTTATCCCTCTGGATGTCCCGGATGGTCTGCACCTTCATCGAATAGATACGGGCCTTAAGGATATTGATCTGTCTGAGTGTAGAAGCAAACTCGGCCTCGGCATCCTTCCACTGTCCCTGAGGCGCAGGGGCTTCAGGAATTGGGAATGAATACTCCTCTCCAGCCCTGGAAACCGTTACGAACCAGACGCGGGAGCCTTCGCTGCTGATCACTTCCAGAGGAACGAGTTCACTCCAGGCGGAGTCAAACTTGTCCGTAGTATAATAATGAAGCTGGAGGCCGTCCTTTGCAAGACGCTCTACCGCCGCTGAATCGAACTCTCCCCAAGGCATACGCCTCTGGACCTCTTTCCTGAGTTCCTTGAGATGCTCTCCGAGGGCGGCGATTTCCGAATCAATCCTTATGACGTCCGTTGATGGAACATCTGAAGGATCAGGATACTCCTCCTTCATAATCTTAGAGATGGAATCCCTGTCGGCTTCATTCTCGAGAACATATCTTTCGAGAATCCTGAGGGCTTCCTTTTCCCTGGCAATCTTATCCAGAATAGCCAGCGACTGGGCGTCAGGAGATTTGCGGCTGCGCACGACATCGACGACGCCGAGTTCCTGAAGTTTAGTCAGGAACGACTCCGTCTCCCCTGAAAGGAGTACGAAGTTCCATTTTGTCATCTTCTCTATCATACGCTCTGTTCCTCCATCTCCTCTTCCTCCGCGTGGCGTGTCTTCACGATCTTTGAAGATGCCTTGCTGAGGTTTTCCTCGTCTTCCATATAACGCTTGATCTTGCGTATGGCTTCCTGATATCCAGGAATCTGAACCTTTTCATAGAGGTTGACCTTCTGAGTGGTCTTCTTCCTCTGGTAGTCCAGGATGCGGCTCTTCTCCATATAGACCTCGGACTCGATTCCGAGTCTTGAGAGTTCCTTGAGAATAGCCACTCCGTCGGCATACCAGGCAGGCTTTACGAAGGCGTTGAAAGGACGGATCTCATAGTGAATCTCACCGAGACCCGGCGTTTTCACGCCAGCCACCTTCTCCGTGAAGAGGTCAACGTCCGTGATGGCAATAAGTCCGGGCTCGAACTCGTTCCAGAGGGCTGCGAGGTAGTCATACTTCGCAAGGGCGGCCTCCAGTTCGCTCAGGAGCTTCTCGGACTTGGCCTTGGCAGCGATGACGCTTACTCTGAGCGCGGACTCCTTGTTCTTCAACGTAGGGAGCGCGTTCTTACGCATCTTCAACTGCTTGTTCAGGTTGTTGAGCGAGGTTTTATTATATTGGAATTTAACTGCCATAAATTATTTCTCCGGCCAGTACTTGTCTGCAATCGCAGCCTTGATACCTGTTTCTGCCTTTGTGAAATACTTCGCAAAAATCTGCCAGGCTGTGTCAAGCATCTCCTCTACGGTAATGTTGACGTCAATTGCAAGAAGTTTTGTTGCATATTCCTTTGCGTAGTCCAGACAGCGGAGGTCGTAGTCCGAGAGGTCGAAACCGTTCTCGAGTTTCGTCTTGGCGTTCTGGGCATCGGCATAAAGACGTACACCGGCGTTCATCACCTGTGAATGGTCCTCGCGGGTCTTCTTTCCCTGGACACGCTGCTTGAGTCGTGAGAGGGAACGGAACGGGTCGATGATGACCTTTCCCGAATCCGGATCGTTACGGAGGAAGAGCTGTCCCTCGGTAATGTAACCAGTGTTGTCAGGAATGGCGTGTGTAATATCGCCGTCGTTAAGCGTGGTCACCGCAATAATGGTGATTGAACCGTCCGTAGGGAGCTGAACAGCCTTCTCGTAAATCTTTGCGAGGTCCGAATAAAGTGAACCAGGCATAGAGTCCTTTGAAGGAATCTGGTCCATACGGTTGCTGACGATTGAAAGCGCGTCGGCATACGATGTCATATCGGTAAGAAGGACAAGTACCTTCTCGTTCTTGTCAACGGCGAAGTACTCCGCAGCGGTAAGAGCCATATCAGGGATGAGAAGTCTCTCTACAGGAGGGTTCTCGGTAGTGTTGACGAAGCTGACAATCTTGTCGAGGGCTCCGGCTGACTCAAATGCGTGACGGAAGAAAAGATAGTCGTCGTTAGAAAGACCCATACCACCGAG
>CADBMK010000183.1 GCA_902795785.1 uncultured Bacteroidia bacterium
ATCAAGTATGTAGATTACAAGGATCCTGAGTTCCTCAAGAAGTTCCTCAACGAGCAGGGTAAGATTCTCCCTCGCCGTATCACCGGTACTTCACTCAAGTTCCAGAGAAAGGTGGCTCAGGCCGTTAAGCGCGCCCGTTCACTCGCCCTTCTCCCATATGTAACAGACCTTCTTAAATAATCCGGAGGATATAACTATGCAGATCATTTTGAAGAAAGACGTGGCTAACCTCGGTTATGCCGGAGACGTAGTTACAGTTAAGACTGGCTACGGTGTCAATTATCTTATTCCTCAGGGATTCGCAACAGCAGCCACTCCGTCAGCTCTCAAGCAGCTTGAGGAGACAAAGCGTCAGCGCGCTCACAAGGAGGCTAAGCTCGTTGCAGATGCAGAGGCTCTCGCAGCACAGATTTCTGCAGCAACCGTCAAGGTGGCAGCAAAGATCAGCGAGTCTGGCAAGATCTATGGTTCAATCACCACAGCTCAGCTTGCAGACGCTCTCGTAGCAGCAGGCATCAACGTTGACAAGAAGGATATCACCATCACCTCAGCTGAGGTTAAGACAGTCGGCGAGTACGAGGCATCTGTCAAGTGCTACAAGAATGTCAAGGGTGAGTTCAAGTTCGAAGTTGTAGCAGAGTAATTCTGGCACACATAATTTCAGTAAAGGCAGCCTTCGGGTTGCCTTTATTTTTTGCCATAGTTTTAGTACCTTTGCTTATTAGTGCGTATTGTGCGTATTAAAGACGACTATGGCAGATCAAATCGCGAACAATTACTCGGACGCCAACATTAAAACGCTCGAATGGAACGAGCACATCCGCAAACGTGCGGGTATGTATATCGGGCGTCTCGGTAACGGTGACAACCAGGGAGACGGTATCTACGTCCTCCTGAAAGAAATTGTCGACAACTCCATCGACGAGTATTCGATGGGTTTCGGAAAACAGATCAAGATTACCATCAATGACAGGAAGGTGACCGTAAGGGATTACGGCCGCGGTATTCCTCTCGGTTCGGTTGTGAAGGTTACTTCCAACCTCAATACCGGAGGTAAGTTCGACGACGAGGCTTTCAAGAAGTCAATCGGTCTAAACGGTGTGGGTACCAAGGCGGTAAATGCCCTTTCCTCATATTTTTATGTGGAGTCATTCCGTGACGGAGAGAGCTCCTGGGCGGAATACAGCAGGGGAGTGCTTGTGGATTCCGGCAGCAAGAAGGGAGTGACGGACAGGAACGGAACATTCGTTTCCTTCATCCCGGACGAAGAGATGTTCGGTAATTTCTCCTTCCGCATGGACTACGTCACCTCCATGGTGAAGAACTACTCCTACCTCAAGAAGGGCCTTCAGCTTGTCCTGAACGGAGAATCATACAAGTCAGAGAACGGTCTTCTTGACCTTGTGAACGAGAGCCTGAGCGAGGCGCCTCTCTATCCGCCTATCCATCTGGAGGGAACGGACATCGAAGTGGTCCTTACGCACGGCAATTCCTACGGAGAGAACATCACCTCATTTGTCAACGGTCAGAACACCCGTGACGGAGGTACCCATCTTGCCGCATACCGCGAGGCTATCGGTAAGACTCTCAAGGAGTTCTACAAGAAGAACTATGCTCCCGAAGACTGCCGTCAGGGTATAGTGGGAGCCATCAGCATACAGATCCAGGAACCTAACTTCGAGGGCCAGACAAAGACCAAGCTCGGTTCCACATATATGTGGGAGAAGAAGGAAGGCGTAGGACCTACAATCCGCAGTTTCGTGAACGACTTCGTTGCCAAGAACCTTGACAACTACCTTCACATGCACGCTGACGTGATTCCTGTCCTTGAGGAGAAGATCAAGTCATCCCAGGCTGAGCGCGAGGAGATCCAGGGCGTGCAGAAGAAGACCCGCGAGCGCAACAAGAGGGCCAACGTCTATAACCGCAAACTGCGCGACTGCCGTTTCCACTACTGTGACAAGCTCCCTGCCGCAAAGCAGGAGTTCGCTGAGAAGTCCAGCCTCTTCATTACCGAGGGTGATTCCGCATCCGGAACCATCACAAAGGCCCGTGACGCAAACTTCCAGGCTGTTTTCAGCCTCCGAGGCAAGCCTATCAACTGCTTCAAGGAAAGTCACCGCAGGGTGGCCGAGAACGAGGAGCTTAACCTCCTGATCTCAGCCCTCGACGTGGAGAACGACCTCGACAACCTCAGATACAACAATATCATCATCGCAACCGATGCCGATGACGATGGAATGCACATCCGTATGCTTGTGCTTACCTTCATCATGAAATACTACCCGGACCTTATCCGCCGCGGTCACGTATTCATCCTCCAGACACCTCTGTTCCGCGTCAGGAACAAGAAGGAAATCTGCTACTGCTATAACCAGGCAGAGAAGGAAGCCGCCATCGAGAAGATAAAGACCGGTGTCGAGATCACCCGTTTCAAGGGTCTCGGAGAGATTTCAGCGGACGAGTTCGTCCACTTCATAGATGAGAATATGCGTCTGGACGAGGTCAAGCTCGCAGACGAGGAATCAATACATGACATTATGGAGTTCTATATGGGTGACAACACCATAGACCGCCAGAACTTCATCCGCCAGAACCTCCGCTCTGAGGAGGAACTGGAAGACGTTAATATCTAAAGCAATGGAAGCTAACATGAACAAACTCTCCTGGAAAGCCAGGCTTTGCAGGTTCATCCTTGTCAAAGTGTTCCGTTTCGAAGTGATTTCCGGTCCTGCACCTGTCAAAAAGTGTATCCTCGCCGGTGCTCCCCACACATCGATGTGGGATTTCATCGTGGCGTATCTTTTCTACAGGTCACTGGACCACTATCCATACTGTATGGTCAAGGCATCTCTTTTCTGGGGCCCTGTAGGCTGGGTGCTCAGAAGGTGCGGAGCCATACCTGTAGACCAGAAGAGCAAGTCGGCAATGGTACGTTCGGTAATCCATGAGATGGAAGCCCGTTACACGTTCCACCTTGCCATTGCCGTGGAGGGAACTCGCAGGCCCGTCAAGAAATGGGCAAAGGGCTATCATCTCATTGCCAAGGCTGTAGGCTGCCCGGTATATCTGTGTATCTTCAGCTGGAAGCCAAGACGTATCGGCGTCGTGAAGGAATTCGTCCTCACTGACGATGCAAATGCCGATACGATAAGGATGCAGCAGGAGTACGAGGATATGCACATCGTCGGCAAGCATCCTGAGAAATTCATCACAAAGTAAGAAAACGAACTTAACAAACAATCCCATGAGCAATTCTCGAAAAGGAATGAACAACCGTGACAATTACGTTACGACTCTTGCGAGGTTGTATGATTATGCAACCTTGACCTACACCAGGAGGCTCGCTTCAACGTATGACGACGGAACTCAGTCTTACACCTACAGCGAATTCCGCCACAGGTGCAATGAACTCTCTCATCTTCTGTCCCGCTACGGTATCAGCGCAGGCGACAAGATTGCCATCCTCGCCCAGAATATGCCTAACTGGACGATGGCTTATTTCTCTGCCGTCGCCTTCGGAAGGGTAGCGGTGCCGATTCTTCCTGAATCATCCCAGAATGAGATAACCAACATCATTAACCATTCCGATACAAAGGTCCTCTTTGTTTCTGAGAAACAGCTTCCGAAGATCAGTGAGCAGATTAAGAACAAACTCACCCTCATCTTCGATATTGAGACCCTTGAGCTGATCAAGAAGGATGAAAACGCTTTCACCTGCGACGGCTGGACCAAGGAACCTCAGCCGGATGATCTTGCCTGCCTGATCTATACGTCAGGTACGACAGGAAGCGCAAAGGGCGTAATGCTCAGCCACAGAAACTTCTGCTGGAACATCATCGAGGCTTATCACGCCCAGAAATGTACCACGAAGGACGTATGGCTATCCATACTCCCTATGGCCCATACCTATGAGATGGCGCTTTCAATGCTTTATCCGTTCTTCGTGGGAGCAAAGGTTTATTACATCCATAAGCCGCCTACACCTACCATCCTCCTGAATGCCCTCAAGGTGCTCCGTCCAACAATCCTCTGCGTAGTGCCTCTTATCATCGAGAAGATCTACCGCCAGAGCGTTGTCCCTACGGTGAACAAGAGCCGCGTCCTCTCCTGGATGCGTGACCACACGCCTTGGCTTCTGTATAAGATGATCGGCAAGCGTCTTTATAAGACCTTCGGTGGAAGGCTCAAGTTCCTCGGAATCGGAGGATCCAAGCTCGATGTGGTTGTCGAAGACTTCCTCAAGAGGGCCGGAATGCCTTACGCCATCGGTTACGGACTTACGGAGTGCGCTCCTCTGGTCTGCGCGGCGTGTGTCAATGCAACCGTGGTGGGATCAATCGGACTTCCTTGCTACGGAGTTGACGTAAAACTCCGCAACGTCAATCCGGAGACCGGAGAAGGAGAGATCGTATGCCGCGGCGATAACCTTATGCTTGGATACTACAAGGATCCTGAGCGTACCAGACAGGCCATCGACGACGAGGGCTGGTATCATACCAACGACCTCGCCATCCAGGACAGGAGAGGCCGCTTCTTTATCAAGGGCCGCCTGAGCAATATGATTCTCGGCGCTTCAGGAGAGAATATCTATCCTGAAGAAATCGAGAGCGTCATCAACAACTACTCCGGCGTAAACGAGTCCCTCGTCATGGAACGTCAGGGTAAACTCATCGCCCTGGTGAAGTTCGACGACAACGTCCTCAACTGGGACCAGAGTTCAGAGGACAAGTTCTTCGAGAACCTCAATGAGCGTAAGCAGGCGCTTCTTGACTATATCAACCAGCACGTCAACAAATCAAGCAAGGTCAACAACGTGGAGGTAATGAAGGAGCCTTTCGAGAAGACTGCCACCCATAAGATCCGTCGTTTCAAATACAAGGATACAGTAGGTGACGACGTCAAGGAAGGCGGTGTGTCTAAGGACGGTAAAAATACTCCCAGCCAAGACTGACGCTTGATATTTCCTGCAGAGGAGAAATAATTACCTGAGCAATATTTGAGGGGCTGCGTAACCTTATGAGGGGACGGTGGCCCCTCATATATTCTACCATATCCGGAGCTCCACCCGTAAAACTGTAGTAATAGGTGTAAAGCGGACGGCCGACTCCCGACCCCATAATCTCGGGATGGCTTGGCTTCGGACCCTCGTATAAAGAGTGCATGTAACCTTCACGTGGCGTATTGTAAACCGCGGTTGTCACAACATCGTAGCTCTGCGTTTTCAGTATCGGGCATCTGTCCGTGTCCCCGATCAGTTTAGCCGCAATGGTTGCATAGGCGGCCTCTTCCTCAACCCTGTCATCGACAGGATCCAGATAGTACAGACAGACGGAGATGTCAGAGCAAAGATATGCTCCTATGGCTGCGTGGACGTACACGTCAAATATTCCGGTATTGGCCTTCATCCTGTCTCCCGAGTTCCTGTTGGTCAGGGTAACCCAGGTTGTGACCGGATCTATAAGGTGGGTTCCTTCCGGCTGTATCTCATAGTTGAGGCTGTTTCTTCCTGCGGTGAAACTGATTACGTTGCTTCCGGACCTGGAGGCCTTGGCGGCCGTGCCGAGGAAGGGAATCCTGACGGACCCCTTCCTGCAGGCCTTTATGTCTGAATTCAGTTTGGCCTGTTCCAGAACCATATAGTCGTGAATGTCTCCCACGACTCCGTTTCTGTTGATCCAGTTGAAATAGCAGGAAGCGTCTCCGCCGTGGTCCCCGTATATGACGTAATCCTCGTCGTCGCTTTCAAATTCAAAGTCGATTCTCCTTCCCGTTAGGGTTCCGTTGGAACCCACCATCCCGTTCAGCGCCTGCTGCAAACCCTCGGGATATCTGTTCAGAAGGACGTCGGCCTCGCCGCCGGATAGATTTATCCTCAGTGAGAAATCGGATTTCGAAAGCGTTCCCTCAAGACC
>CADBMK010000184.1 GCA_902795785.1 uncultured Bacteroidia bacterium
CTGATGAACCTGCTGGCCAAATCTGACGTTTTTGCCGAGAACAAGCTTTTCGCCACCCTTGACACCACCGTCAGAAAGGTAGTGATAGAGAATGTTCCTTTCCTTCTGAGCGATACCGTAGGTTTCATCAGAAAACTCCCTACACAGCTTGTAGAGGCCTTCAAGAGCACACTTGATGAGGTACGTGAGGCTGATATTCTGGTTCACGTAGTGGATGTCTCACACCCTGATTTTGAGGAGCAGATGGAAGTTGTCGAGCAGACCCTCAAGGACATCGGCGCCAATGAAAAACCTGTGTTCGTCATCTTCAACAAGGTTGACAACTACAAGTCCGTTGAATACGACGAGTTCAGCCTTGAGCCTAAAGGCCCTGAGCATGTCACCCTTGACGAGCTTAAGAACAGCTGGATTGCCAAGGAGAAAACCCCTTGCATCTTCATCTCGGCAAAGGAGAAGATAGGAATAGACAAACTCCGCAACGACCTTTACAAGATGGTTGCGGAGATTCATGCCGGAAGATATCCTTTCGATAATTTCCTCTGGTAATAAAAAAGCAGGCCTTGAAAAAGACCTGCTTTTTTTGAATATGTGAGATTAAATTACTCTGAGAACTTAGCTGAGAGGAACTCTCTGTTAAGACGGGCGATGTGAGCAACAGAGATGCCCTTAGGGCATTCCATTTCACAAGCTCTGGTGTTGGTACAGTTACCGAAGCCGAGTTCGTCCATCTTTGCAACCATTGCCTTTGCACGGCGTGCAGCCTCAGGACGGCCCTGAGGAAGAAGGGCGAGGGAGCTGACTCTTGCACCTACGAAGAGCATAGCTGAACCGTTCTTACAAGTTGCAACACAGGCACCGCAACCTACGCAGGCTGCTGCGTCCATGCTTTCCTCAGCCTTATCGTGAGGAATGAGGATGTTGTTGGCATCCTGAGCAGAACCGGTACGTACTGAGATGAATCCACCGGCCTGGAGGATCTTATCGAATGCTGTACGGTCAACTACGAGGTCCTTGATTACAGGGAAAGCTGCACTTCTCCAAGGCTCTACGGTAATGGTGGCGCCATCCTTGAAATGACGCATGAAGAGCTGACAGGTGGTGACGTGGTCGTCTGGACCATGTGCACGTCCGTCGATGAAAAGTGAGCAGGCACCGCAGATACCCTCACGGCAGTCGTGGTCGAATGAAACAGGGCCGCTGCTCTTGCAGCCTCTTTCTACTGCTACAGGATCATTGCCCTCTCTGATGAGCTGCTCGTTGAGAATATCAAGCATCTCGAGGAAAGAAGCATCTTCTTCGATACCTGAAATATGATAGGTCTCGAAATGTCCCTTATCCTTGGCGTTCTTCTGACGCCATATCTTTAAATTGAAATCCATCTCCTTTTAGTCTTTGTAGTTTCTGGTCTTAACCTCGATAAATTCATACTTGAGCGGCTCCTTGTGGAGTTCAGGCTCAGCCTGCTCTCCCTTGTACTCCCAGGCAGATACATACATGAAGTTCTTGTCATCACGCTTAGCCTCACCTTCCTCGGTCTGGCTTTCAATACGGAAATGACCACCGCAAGACTCTGTTCTGTTAAGGGCGTCACGAGCCATAAGTTTGCCGATTTCGAAGAAGTCTTCCAGACGGAGAGCCTTCTCAAGTTCCTGGTTGAACTCATACTGTGAACCAGGGACGCAAACGTTCTTGTAGAATTCTTCCTTGAGCTCGTCAATCTTCTTGAGGGCAGTCTTAAGACCTTCCTCATCGCGGGCCATACCTACGTACTCCCACATGATGTTACCGAGCTTCTTGTGAAGTGAATCAACGGTATCCTTACCCTTGATTGCGAAGAGGTCGTCGATACGCTTCTGAACTGCCTTCTCAGCCTCGTCGAACTCAGGAGCGTTGATGTCTGTCTTAGGCTCTGAGAACTTGTGTGAAAGGTAGTCTGCAATCGTGACAGGGAGGATGAAGTAACCGTCAGCAAGACCCTGCATGAGGGCTGATGCACCAAGACGGTTTCCACCGTGATCTGAGAAGTTAGCCTCACCGATAGCGTAGAGGCCAGGAACTGTTGTCTGAAGATCGTAGTCAACCCAGATACCACCCATTGTGTAGTGGATAGCAGGATAGATCATCATTGGCTCTTCCCAAGGGCTTGAGTTTGTGATCTTCTGATACATATCGAAGAGGTTGCCATAACGCTCTGCCACTCTCTGGTGACCAAGGCGCTGGATAGCCTCGCTGAAGTCAAGGAACACTGCCTTTCCTGTCTCGTTTACACCGAAGCCTGCGTCACAACGCTCCTTAGCCGCACGTGAAGCCACGTCACGAGGAACGAGGTTACCGAATGCAGGGTAACGGCGCTCGAGATAGTAATCTCTATCCTCCTCAGGAATCTGTGAAGCCTTGATCTCATGCTTACGGAGCTTGAGAACGTCTTCCATCTTCTTAGGAACCCAGATACGACCGTCGTTACGGAGTGACTCTGACATAAGGGTCAGCTTGCACTGCTGGTCTCCATGTACAGGAATACATGTAGGGTGGATCTGAGCGAATGCAGGGTTAGCGAAATAAGCACCCTTCTTGTAGCACTGAACTGCAGCTGAACCGTTGCTGTTCATGGCGTTGGTAGAAAGGAAGTATGTGTTGCCGTAACCACCTGTAGCGATTACGACTGCGTGAGCTCCGAATCTCTCGAGTTTACCGGTAACAAGGTTGCGGGCGATGATACCCTTAGCCTGACCGTTGATGAGAACGAGGTCGAGCATCTCATAACGAGGATAACTCTTTACAGTACCTGCGGCAATCTGACGGTTGAGGGCTGCATAAGCTCCGAGAAGAAGCTGCTGGCCGGTTTGTCCGCGGGCATAGAATGTACGGCTTACCTGTACACCACCGAATGAACGGTTTGCAAGGTATCCGCCGTATTCACGGGCGAATGGAACACCCTGTGCAACGCACTGGTCAATGATTGCTGCGCTGACTTCGGCAAGACGGTAAACGTTTGCCTCACGTGCACGGTAGTCACCACCCTTGATTGTATCATAGAAAAGACGATACACAGAGTCATTATCGTTCTGATAATTCTTGGCAGCGTTGATACCTCCCTGAGCGGCGATTGAGTGAGCACGACGAGGAGAGTCACTGATACAGAATACTTTGACATTGTAGCCAAGTTCACCGAGGGTAGCAGCTGCAGATGCGCCGCCAAGTCCGGTACCTACTACGATGATTTCGAGTTTTCTTCTGTTGTTTGGACTGACAAGATGAATTTCTGACTTACGCTTGGTCCATTTTTCGGCAAGAGGTCCGTCAGGAATCTTTGAGATTAATTTATCGGCCATTGTTTATTTTTTATAAAATATTGTTCCTTAATCGGTATTATATCCTATGAGATTGCAATTTTAGTCATTTTTAAGCAAATGACCAATTTATTATTTAATATAAGTATCAAACTCCTTTCTGTATGTTTTTAACCATTCACCCTGGTCAGAAACATATTTAGAATAGAATTTCTCATCGGATATCTTTCCTGAAACCCAGTTCGAATAGTATTTGTCAAAGGACTTTACTATATCATTTTCAGCTTCTTTACAGCAATCAAGAAGTGAAGGCCTGCCGTTGATTCCCTTAAGGACGGCGTCTATCCTTACATAATGCTTTCCATTGCTGAGAGTATCAGGAAAAATGTTTTTCATCTTGATATTCATTGCAATGTCACAAAGAAGCGAATGATTCTTGCCGGTAGATTTAACATACTCAGGAAGCCTGTCTGAATCACATACCATAAGAGGAAGGGTGACTACTGCGGCAGGATAGCCAAGCGTGGTCCACATAACGGTGTGAAGCGGATTTTCACCTTTTTTCACTCCGTCCATCGATATTACGGCTGAGGTTATCCTTCTTGGAATGAAATCCTGATCAACGGCCGTTCCGTTGAATGCTCCGGATTCAGCCATCCTGTCATAATTTTTGTTGTAATCCACGCCGAGGACCTCATGACGGTATGACCTGGACATATTGTTCACAAGCCACATGGCATCTATGTCCATACGTCCGTCAACAGCCGTTTTCCAGAGATCGTCCATAATGGCTGATGCGGTAAGATATCTTTCATATCCCTGATAATCCTCACGTCTTCCGCACTCTGAAAAATTTGTCTGTACACGGTATCCTCTCGGAGCCACTGCCGGATCATTGACATCATACTTCACCCACCTGGTGTTGTTCACCTCATAATAGGCGGCTCCACCCTCGGCGTCAATAACTCCGAAATTGGTTTCCACGCCCATTGGACGGGGATATTCATCGAGGAATTTCTCAAAATCCGATATAGTTGCGCAGACTCCCAGAGCCTTGTACATAAGCACGCCCTCATTGTCCATCTTGCTGTCAGGGACATCATCGTCCTTGATGTTGTAGGAAGCAGTATTAATTATACAGAAACCTGCTTCATTTGTTCCTCCCCATTCTTCAGTGGTTGTCTTTGAAGCGTTTTCAAGACCAATGAAAGAATATTTCTCACCCTTTTTCCAGTTTACCCTGTTGTTGAGGTTACCTGTGTCCCTGTTCTTAAAGATAACGGGACGTCCTGATTTGGTGGCCTTACCGGACACAATTACTGAAGTACACGAAATTGAAGGAATGCAAACGAGTATTCCACAAATCGTGAAAATGAAGGATAGGATCTTTTTCATCTGCTAAAACAATGAACCCTGCTCTTCGTCAGGATTGAGGTTAACTTTATTCTTTACCAGCCACTCGTCAAGTCCGAGGTGCTTATATGCAAGTTCAGTTGCTATACGTCCTCTCTGGGTACGCAGGATGAAGCCTTCCTTGATGAGGAATGGCTCATATACTTCTTCAAACGTGCCCTGGTCCTCACTGATTGCGGTTGCAATAGTGCTTGCACCCACAGGACCACCTTTGAAAGTGGTGATTATAGTCCTGAGAATCTTATTGTCTATGGAATCAAGACCTCTCTTGTCTATCTTGAGTTTATCAAGCGCAAACTTTGCAATGGCAAGGTCTATATGGCCGTCACCCACAACCTGCGCAAAATCCCTTACTCTCTTGAGAAGGGCATTGGCGATACGTGGAGTACCACGGCTCCTCATTGCAATTTCATAAGATGCGTCTTCCTCTATTCCTATATTGAGAATAGAGGCGCTGCGCTTTACAATCTTGACAAGTTCGTCAGTGTCATAATACTCCAGGGCGCAGTTGATTCCGAATCTTTCCCTTAGAGGTGCTGTAAGAAGACCGCTTCTTGTGGTGGCACCGACAAGTGTGAAAGGATTGAGGGTGATCCTTACGCTTCTTGCGCCCGGACCCTTGTCAATCATAATGTCTATTACATAATCCTCCATTGCCGAATAGAGGTATTCCTCCACCTCGGCTGAAAGACGGTGTATCTCATCAATGAAAAGGACGTCACCCTCCTCTAGTCCGGTCAGAAGGCCGGCGAGGTCTCCGGGCTTGTCAAGGACAGGACCGGAAGTAACTTTCAACCCCACGCCCATCTCGTTGGCAATAATATGTGCAAGCGTTGTCTTTCCAAGACCTGGAGGGCCGTGGAAGAGAACATGATCAAGGGCTTCACCCCTCATCTTGGCGGCTTTTACATAGATATTAAGGTTTGAGACTATCTCTTTCTGACCAGTGAAATCACTGAGTTCCTGCGGCCTTATAATTCCGTCTAAATCTTTATCTTTGCCTTCGTTTATGTCGTGTGGATCGAATTCGGACATCTGTCAAGGTTTTATTCATACAAATATAGACTTTTTATTTTTAAGATTTGATAATGCTGTTAAAGCTGTTAAAAAGTTGATAACACATTTAAATAATTGATTGTCAAATCTTTATAAAATGGTTTTAATGTTGAAAACAGATAGGATTCCGGTGTGTGAAAGTTGTTGATAACTTTACGCGGAAAGAAATGAACTTTTTGGCTTCGGTTTTCAAACAGGTTATCAACAGTTTTTAACCGGGTTTTCAACATAAATTAAAATACGATGTTGATAAGTTCGAAAAGCACTGAACTTCTTGCCTCGCTCCTTGAAAAAGACTCAAAAGACGTATTCTGTTCCGGTCTTTTTCTTTCAGCGAGATGGTTTGTATTGTCTGAAGCAGTAAAGGATGGTTCCCATCTGGTAATACTTCCAAATAAGGAAAGCGCGGAATACTGTGCCGCGGACCTGTATAATATTATAGAGGGTGACAGGGTGTTCTTTCTTCCGGAGTCCGGAAAGGGAGTGGAAAGAAGCAACTATAAGTCTTCTCTCGGAGTCCAGAGAACCTCGGCTGTTGAAAAGCTTGCTGGTTACAACGAAGGTCTTCTTATAACGGTTACCTATCCGGAAGCCCTCATTGAAAAGGTGCCTTCAGCCGGTATCATTAAAGATTCGGCGTTTACAATTAATAAAGGTGACGAAATAAGCCACGATGATCTGATCCGCAAACTTGGTGAACGGGGTTTTGTAAGGGAGGATTTTGTTTCCGCCCCGGGACAGTTTGCAATCCGCGGATCCATAATAGACATATTCTCATACTCCAACAGCAACCCTTATCGAATTTCATTCTGGGGAAACGAGGTGGAGAAGGTAAACCTGTTTGACTGTAACACTCAGCTTTCTATAGAAGAAACTGCCTCCGCCGAGATTCTTTCCGGAATAATATCGGAAGGCGCCCAGGAAGGAGAGTATATATCGTCCCTTCTGCCAAAGAATACCGTGTTGTGGCTGGATTCGGCAGACCTTTATCACGAGAAGGAGTTTTACGGTGAGATGAAGGAGTTCAGGAAGGTGTTCCTGGAGATTCCTGTGTTTATGGGCAACGTGTCTTCGGATGTAGTTTTCAACATCACCCCGCAGCCTGTTTTCAACAAGAACTTCGAACTGCTTTCTGCGGATATCAACGGCAAACTGGAGAACAGTTACAAGGTATTCGTATATGGAGAGAAACAGCAGCAGCTGGGACGTCTGGAATCCATCCTCCTTCAGAACGAGGGTCATCTTCCGGTATTCGTTGCCGGAAAGAACATCCACGAGGGCTTTGTGGATGCAGATGACAGGATATGCTGCTATTCAGACCACGAGATATTTGACAGGTTCCACAGGGTAACAATAAGAAGGTCCGTTGAAAAGACGGAACAACTTACCGTGAACGACCTCGCCGCATTCAACCTTGGAGACTATGTGGTGCATATAGACCACGGTGTGGGAGTGTTCGGTGGACTTGTGAATATGTTTGACGAGAAAGGAAGGAAAAAGGAAGTCGTCAAACTCATATATAAGGATAACGATGTGGTGTTTGTATCCGTACATGCACTCAACAAGATATCAAAGTACCGTTCAAAGGACGGTATCCCTCCTAAGATCAACAAACTGGGATCTAAGACCTGGCAGAATCTGAAACTGAGCGCCAAGTCAAAGATTAAGGATATAGCCAAGGACCTGATCCAGCTTTATGCAAAGAGAAAGGCGTCCAAGGGATTTGCTTACTCTCCTGATTCATATCTTCAGGCTGAACTCGAGTCTTCATTCATGTATGAGGACACACCTGACCAGGATGCGGCTACAAAGGCTGTAAAGAGGGATATGGAGGCCGAGAGCCCAATGGACCGCCTTGTCTGCGGTGACGTGGGATTCGGTAAGACCGAGATTGCCATAAGGGCGGCCTTCAAGGCTGTATGTGACAGCAAGCAGGTGGCTGTGCTTGTGCCTACTACCATCCTTTCGCTTCAGCATTATACCACCTTTAAGTCAAGGCTTGAGAATCTTCCGTGCAACATTGAATATGTCAGCCGCCTTCGTACGGCAAAGCAGATAAGTGAGATAAGGGAGAAACTGAAGAAGGGCGAGATAGATATCCTGATAGGTACACACAAGATTCTTTCGGACAAGTTTGAATTTAAGGATCTGGGTCTTCTCATCATAGACGAGGAGCAGAAGTTCGGAGTTTCCGCAAAGGAGAAGCTCCGTCAGTTCAAGATGTCCGTGGATACCCTTACCCTTACAGCCACTCCTATTCCAAGAACCCTCCAGTTCTCGCTGTTGGGAGCGCGTGACCTTTCAATCATGAGCACGCCACCGCCAAAC
>CADBMK010000185.1 GCA_902795785.1 uncultured Bacteroidia bacterium
TATCACTACCTTTCTGACGGTGGTGTCAAGGGTGGCGAAAAGCTTGTTCTCGGCAAAAACGTCAGATTTGGCCAGCAGGTTCATCAGGGTGCTCTTTCCTACGTTGGTATAGCCCACGAGGGATAAGCGCACGAGAGAGCCTCTATTGCCCCTTTGCGTGGCCATTTGCCTGTCGACTTTCTTGAGCTGTTCCTTGAGCTTGTTAATTCTTTCCTTGACGATACGGCGGTCAATCTCTATCTGAGTCTCACCCATACCGCCTCGTGTACCCATACCACCTCTCTGTCTCTCAAGGTGGGTCCACATACCTGCAAGCCTTGGCAGGATGTAGTTGTACCTGGCAAGCTCAACCTGCATCTTGGCGTAGGCCGTCTTTGCTCTCTGGGCGAAGATTTCCAGAATCAGGCTGGTCCTGTCTATAACCTGGGCTGTCTTTATGATCTTTTCAATGTTTCTCTGCTGTATGCCGGAGAGCTCGTCGTCGAAGATAACGTAGTCGATATCGTTTTCTTCACAGTAGTCCGATATCTCCTGAAGCTTACCGCTTCTGATGTATGTGGCGCTGTCCGGGCGGTCAACTCTCTGGATGAACTGCCTGTCCGGAATTGCGCCTGCGGTCTCTGCAAGGAACTCGAGCTCATCCAGGTATTCCTTGATCTTCCTGTCCTCGTCTCCCTGCTTGATAAGGCCCACGAAAACGGCTTTTTCGGTATACTGTTTCTCGACTTTCTCCTGACCGTTGTCTTTCTGGAATTCTGTTCCTTTGTTTATCTTCATTTTTCAATCGAAAAAAGGCCATCCGATTAGGGACGGCCTCATTATACTTGTATAAAGTGAATTATCGAAGCTGGAAGATTACCGGGAAGGTGTATGTAACCTTAACCACGCGGTCTCTCTGCTTACCAGGAGTCCACTTAGGAGAGCTTGCTACAACGCGGGCAGCTTCCTTGTCAAGTGATGGATCCACTCCACGTACAACCTTAACGTTAGAAACCTTTCCGTCTGTACCAACAGTGAACTGGAGGAATACCTTACCCTGCACACCGTTCTCCTTTGCAATTTCAGGATACTCGAGATGAGCGTTGACCCACTTTGAGAAATCGTTTGCATCTCCACCCTGGAACTTAGGCTTGTCCTCTACGATAGAGAATGGAATTTCTTCCTCTTCTACGGCCTCTTCCTCTGCCTGCTCAACATAGTCGATGATATCTACACCCATGTTGTTGTTGTCCTCGAGGCTCTGGAAGTCGTTATCAATTTCGATGTTGTCATCGACGATATCGATCTGGTCAGAAAGGATAGGAATCTTCGGTGCCTCTGGTGGAGGTGGAGGTGTTTCCTGAGTAATAGGAATCATATCCTCTATTTCAACGACTGCAGTTTCCTCAACGAGACCGGAATCTTTCTTTTCCTTTGAAGAGTACTCGAATGCTCCGTAAACTACGAGAAGAGAGAAAACCAAGCCGATTTCCACAAAGAGAAGTCTCTTATTTTCGAGACTCGCTTTTTCTGACTTCTTTATTTCCATATTTCTGTTTTGTTTATGTTCTTTCTGTTGTAGCCAATAGGCTATTCATCGTTCCAAAGGTAGAAATAATAAATATCAAATCATAATTTTTCGGTTATTAGTTGTAGATTTGTTGAAAATTTTGTTGATAAGTTTTTAATATGGTCTCCTACTATACTCAGGACACGAATTTCAACTTCAAAGGACGCCTTTTGAACAACCGCTGGCTGAAGATGGTTGCTGAGAGCGAGCTCAAGCGCCTGGGCGATATATCAATTATATTCTGCTCTGATAATTATATCCTGGATGTGAATATGAAATATCTTCAGCATGACTACTTCACGGACATCATTACTTTTGATTACTGTGAAGGGGACAGGCTTTCCGGGGATTTGTTCATCAGTGTGGATTCGGTCAGGGAGAACGCAACGTTCTACGGAACTGAGTTCGATAACGAGCTTAACAGGGTTATCGTTCACGGACTTCTTCATCTTATCGGATATGATGACCATACTGAGGAAGACCAGAAAACGATGAGGGCTAAGGAGAATTACTATCTCCAGCTCAGAAAAGACGCTTTTGAAAAATAAAGGATGATTTACGATGTCATTGTAATAGGTGGCGGTCACGCCGGCTGCGAAGCTGCTGCCGCCGCTGCAAATATGGGTTCGTCGGTTCTTCTGATTACAACCGACTTTACCGCTTGTGCCAAGATGTCCTGCAACCCCGCGATAGGTGGAATTGCCAAGGGACAGATTGTCCGTGAGATTGACGCTCTAGGTGGATACACCGGAATCGTTACGGACGCTTCAACCCTCCAGTTCAGGATGCTTAACCGATCAAAAGGTCCTGCGATGTGGAGTCCGAGGGCTCAATGCGATAAAATCCTCTTTTCTCTGTATTGGAGGCGAATCCTTGAAAGTAACTGTAACTTAGATATTTATGCGGATTCTGCGGCAAAATTCCTCTTTGAGAATCAAAAAATCACAGGAGTCGTGACCTCCTGTGGGGCAATTTTTCATTCTCATGCAGTTGTTTTGACCGCCGGAACCTTCCTTAACGGCAAACTTTTCATCGGACACAATCAGTTCGAGGGCGGCCGCTTCGGAGAGGCTCCGTCACTTGGAATTTCCGATCAGCTCCGCGACGCCGGTATTCCGGTGGGAAGAATGAAGACGGGAACTCCGCCGAGAGTCAACATCAATACCATCAACCTGTCTGAACTTCCTGTCCAGGACGGAGACGAGAATCCGTCAAAGTTCTCATATCTGCCGTACCTTTCTACTGCGCAGAATGGAACTCCGCAGATGAACTGTTACATCCTCCATACCAATGAGGAGGTTCATGAAATCCTTCGCTCAGGCTTCAAGGATTCTCCTATGTTCTCGGGAATGATTCATGGCAAGGGTCCTAGGTATTGCCCTAGCATTGAGGATAAGCTTCGCGTCTTCCCGGATAATCCTGCACACCAACTTTTCCTTGAGCCGGAGGGCAGAAATACCACTGAATATTATATACAGGGCTTTTCATCGTCTCTTCCGCTTGATGTACAGATGGCGGCAATGCATAAGATCAAGGGACTTGAGAACGCCAGGATATACCGTCCGGCGTACGCAGTGGAGTACGATTATTTTGACCCTGTTGCGCTCAAGAACAACCTTGAGTCCAAGTACGTGGAGAACCTTTTCCTTGCAGGTCAGGTGAACGGTACAACCGGTTACGAGGAGGCTGCGGCCCAGGGTCTTGTTGCCGGAATCAACGCTTCTCTTAAGGTGGCCGGAAAGGATCCGTTCATCCTTGGAAGGGATGAGTCCTATATCGGTGTCCTTATTGACGACCTCGTCACAAAGGGTGTTGATGAGCCTTATAGAATGTTTACATCCAGGGCGGAGTATCGTATCCTTCTTCGTCAGGATAATGCCGACCTGAGGTTAACCGAGAAGAGTTATAAGCTTGGTTTGGCAGATGAATTCAGATACAGATATACTGCTGAGAAATACGAATTCGTAGAGAAGGTTAGAGATTTTGCTGAAAACACAACTCTCAAGCCGTCTGTGGCGAATGCTGTTCTGGCGGAATCAGGCAGTACGCCTGTGGTGGAAGGCAAGAAAATTGCCGATCTGGTACAGCGTCCTGAGGTTAAGCTTGAGGCCCTCGTCGGAAGCGTTCCACGTGGAACAAATCTGGCTGTAAAGAGCTCTTATCTGACCCCTGATTATGCCTCCGGGCTGGATAGATTCAAGGATGGGAACAATGGTATTCCTCGCGAAAGAAAGGTTAAAAACGCCTTTGAGGATGCCTTGATGCTGCTTTCTGATAATACATCTTATCCAATTGCCAAGGTGGATTCTTCGAAATTTGAAACACTGAGGCAGGAGAAGTTTAAGGATGATGTCTTTGAATCTGCAGAGATTGAACTCAAGTATAAAGGATATATCGAGAGGGAGCGTCAGCTTGCTGACAAGATTTCAAGACTTGAGAATCTTGCCATTCCTGAGAACTTTGACTTTAATAAAGTCTCAGGCCTTTCAATCGAGTGCAGGCACAAGCTAATAAAATATGCTCCGAAAACTCTTGCTCAGGCGTCAAGAATCTCCGGAGTCTCTCCTTCTGATATCTCAGTTCTTTTGGTTTATTTCGGCCGTTAGATTGCCTCTTGTAGCCTCTCTTTGTTCCACGTGGAACGCTAGAGAATCTTGAGGGCGGCCTTGATGATATCTTCAACTTTAGCCGTTGGATTGGTTTTAAGAACCTTTTCGACGGCTTTTTGTACGTTCTGCTTTGTGAATCCAAGCATAATGAGGGCTCTTTCCGCCTCTTCCGTGTTGGCTGAAGTCTGGCTTCCAAGCAGGCTTGATGCAGAGGCTCCGTCTCCTTTGACAATCTTGTCTTTAAGCTCGAGAATAACCCTCTGGGCTGTCTTAGTGCCTATTCCTTTGATTCCCTGAATCCTTTTTACGTTCTCGGAAAGGATGGCGTCCCTGATTTCGTCGGAAGAAAGGGATGAGAGCATCATCCTGGCCGTGCTTGCGCCAATTCCAGAAACGCTGATCAAAAGTTTGAACAGTTCGCGCTCATCCTTGGATGAAAATCCGTAATACAACTCGTCATCCTCGTGGAGATAATGATGGATAAATACTTTGGCATCTTCTTTTCCCTGAAGGTCCTGATAAGACTGGAGAGAAATGAGTATGCTGTATCCTATTCCGGAGCATTCCAGAATCAGTTCCGTCGGAGTGAGCTCGACTATTTTTCCTTTGATGTATTCTATCATAATATGTTGGTTCTAAGGCAAATTTATGGCAATTCTCTGTCAAAAGAAAGATTACTTTCTTATTTTTGCAGATTCTAATTATATGAATTATATGAAGGTTGAAGATATAAGAAAGATGTTCCCGGCGCTCGAGGCTTCTGTCTATGGCAAGAAGCTGGTCTATTTTGACAATGCGGCGACGGCTCAGAGGACGGACAGGGTTATGTCCCTTCTGGGTGATCTTTCGGCATACCACAACGCAAATATACACAGGGCCGTCCACAAGCTGGCCGGCGATGCAACTCAGGAATATGAGGACACCAGGGACGCCGTGAAGGAATTTCTGGGTGCAGGAAGCAGGGAGGAGATAGTGTTTACCTCCGGTACCACGGCTTCAATCAATCTTGTTGCTTTCTGCTTTGGTGAGGCTTTCGTGCACGAGGGTGATGAAATCCTTGTCTGCGAGGCTGAACATCATTCCAATATCGTTCCCTGGCAGTTGATGTGCCAGAGGAAGAAGGCCGTCCTGAAATCTTTCCCGGTGGATGAAGACGGTTATGTCAGGATGGATGTCCTTGAGAGCATGATTTCATCCAGGACAAAGCTGGTGGCCATTGCGCAGATCTCCAACGTCCTTGGTATTGTCAATCCTGTAAAGGAGATTGTAAGCCTTTGTCATTCAAAGGGTTGCAAGGTGCTGGTGGATGGCGCCCAGGGTGTTGTCCACGCAGGTATGAACGTTAGGGACACGGACTGTGATTTCTATGCGTTCTCCGGACATAAACTCTATGCTGCAACGGGAACCGGCGTGCTTTACGGCAAGAAGGAACTCCTTGAGCAGATGCCGCCTTATATGGGAGGCGGAGAGATGATTGCAACCGTTTCCTTTGCGGAAACAACCTTTGCCCCTCTTCCTGAGAAATTTGAGGCGGGAACGCAGAATTTCAATGCCGTTCCAACCCTCAGGCCCGCTATGGAATTTGCCCGGTTGGCGGCAACGGACCCGGAGATTGTGGCATATGGCAAGTCTGTGAAGGATTATCTGCTGAATGCGCTTCTGTCAAACGACAGGATCAGGCTGTACGGTGTTCCACATAGAACAGAGGATAAGGTTCCTGTATTCTCTTTCACCATGAAAGGTGTTCACCATGAGGATCTTGCGCTTATCCTGGACAAGATGGGCATAGCCGTGAGGTCAGGTCAGATGTGTGCGGAACCAATAATGGACAGGTTTGGCGTAACAGGTATGCTCAGGGCATCGGTGGCCCCTTACAACACGATGGAAGAGGCGGAGTATTTTATAAAGTCGCTTGAGAAAGCGGCTGCAATGTTGGCGTAGTTTATGACTCTAGAAGAAAAAAAGGCCGAAGTCATCGATGATTTTTCGATGTACGAAGAGTGGCTGGACAAATACGAATATCTGATTGAACTCGGAAAGAATCTGGAAGCGTATCCGGAGTCTGAGAAGACTGATGATAAACTTATAAAAGGTTGTCAGTCAAGGGTTTGGCTTGATTGGAGGGTGGAGGATGGAAAGCTCTGGTTCCGTGCGGACAGCGATGCCATCATCACCAGGGGAATCATCTCCCTGCTGATCAGCGTCTATTCAGGCAGGACTGCCGGAGAGATTGCCGGCGACGATTTCAGTTTCATCGAGAAGATAGGACTCAAGGAGAACCTTTCTCCGACGCGCGCAAACGGTCTGGTTTCGATGATCAATACCATCAAGGCCGCAGCGGCGGAGAATATGCCTAAGGAAGAGGCCAAGGAAGAAGCCAGGGGCGGAGAGGTGCTTTCTGCCGATGACGTCAAGGACCTGGCTCCCCTTTACGAGAATGTAATCCTTGCCCTGAAGCAGGTTTATGATCCGGAAATTCCGGTGAACATATACGACCTCGGCCTCATTTACGAGTTGAATATCAACAAGGCCAGGGAGGTTTACATTAAGATGACATTCACTGCTCCGAACTGCCCTATGGCGGACGAGGTCCTCAATGACGTCAAAGTCAGCGTGGAGGACGTGCCGGGCGTAAAGGGCGTGAACATCGACCTGGTGTTTGAGCCGGTATGGGACAGGAGCATGCTTTCGGAAGAAGCTCGCCTGGAACTCGGACTGGACGACGACGATGTAACTGCATCGGACAACGAAGAGAATGGGATACATTGACGTATATTTCTCGCTTGGCAGCAA
>CADBMK010000186.1 GCA_902795785.1 uncultured Bacteroidia bacterium
AAAACCAGGGTGCTGTTTGCCGGGATATCCGGCTGCTTGAAAGAACCATATCCCCATTTAGCAGGAATATAGATTTCCCACTTATCGCCTTCATGCATACGCGTGAGGGCGATTTGCCATCCCATAATAAGGTCACGCACAACAAACAGGGCAGGAAGGGCATCACCCTCCGTGGTATCGAATACCTTTCCGTCAATGAGACGTCCGGTATAATGGACATAGACGATGCTATTAGGTTTCGGGCACGGTGAGGAGAAAGAATTCCTGTCCGCGCACACAAGTTTTCTTGCCAGGACTCCTGATGAGAGTTCAACCACGCCTTCTTCCTGCGCCATCCTGGCCAGGAATTCTTCATTGCGGCGTTTGTATTCCCTGTCTGCCATGACTAATACAGGCCTTTAATCTGATTGATAAGTTCAGGAAGTGTTCCGTCAAACCCGAAGATATAGACTGCAAGGAACAAAAGAATAAGAAGGTCAATGCCGGCAACTAAAAGGACGGCCATTGCCGCATACCTTATCCATTTCTTGGGGATAGCAAGGCTAAGGACTGCGAGGAACACACCTATAATTATAGATGAAATGAAAACTTTAAATAACATTCAGACTTGTCCGTTAAAAATTCCGGGCGTAAAGATATAAAAAAATCGACAACCTAAATTGGAAGCAAGGTTGCCGATGAGAAAATCACCAACCGTTCACACGTCTGGTGATTCGGATGATGTTGCAAAGGTACACAATCCCCTTCAAATAAAAAAATTATTTCGTCCTCCCCTTCTACAGGGCCCTGGAGGGGCGATTCTCTACTTTTTTATATAATTCTTTGCAAAAACTTGGTACTATGTATTGCAAGGTACTAAAACTTTACATATCTTTGCAATGTAAACCAAACTAAACACTCGACACATGAACATTGAAAACGCAAAATCACAGATGCGAAAAGGAATGCTTGAGTACTGCGTACTGCTGCTGCTCAAGAGCAAACCTTCGTATGCCAGTGACATTATCCAGCAGCTCAAAAACGCAGAGTTGCTCGTAGTCGAGGGGACATTGTATCCGCTACTTACCCGCTTGAAAAACGATGGATTACTTCAGTACCAATGGCAGGAATCAACACAAGGCCCTCCAAGAAAGTATTACGCCCTTAGCCCTCTCGGCGAACGATGCCTCAATGAACTTGATGACGCATGGTCAGAACTGGCAGGCACGGTCAATTATTTAAAAGATCTTCATTAAACCATTTAGAAATGAAAAAGAACATTACAATCAACCTGAGCGGACGTCTTTTCCAGATTGACGAGGACGCATATGAAATGCTCAAGAGCTACACCGAATCGCTGCGTTCAGCATTCGGCAAACAGGACGGTGGTGATGAGATTGTAGAGGACATCGAGGCACGCATAGCCGAACTCTTCGACGAGCTTGAGAAAAACGGAGTGGCTGCCATCAGCATAGAGCACGTAAAGGAAATCATTACCCGTATAGGTGATCCGGGCGAGCTTGCAGGAGACAACTCCGCTGATGAGGCTGACTCGAATAATACCTGGGAAGAAAAAGCCCGCAACGCTGCAAAAGGAATCTATGATTCCGCACGCGAAAGGATAAAGGGAAAACGCCTTTTCCGCAACCCTAACGACAAAGTGATTTCCGGAGTACTCTCTGGAATCGGTATGTACACAGGCACGGATCCTATTATCTGGAGACTTCTGATGATAGTTCTCACCTGCTTCTCAGCAGGATTCGGCTTTATCCTTTACATCATACTTGCCATCCTGATCCCTGAGGCCAAAACACCGGACGAGAGACTCATGATGCAGGGAATAGAGGTTACGCCAAACAACATTGCCAACGAGGTGGTGGACAATGACAACAAAGTGCATGACTACGGATTTTTAAGGACATTTTTCTCAGTCATAGTCAAGCTGATCTTCGGATTCATTCTCGGAATCGTCATATTCACAATCGGCATAGTTCTGCTTTCACTCCTGCTTACCCTGCTGGCTTGCCTGACCGCCCTCAGCCTGCCGGTCAGCAGCGAGATTCCGTCAAGTCTCGGCGCGCTCGGGCTCACAGACCTGTATGCCACCCATCCGGCAGTGATCATCGTATTCGTGGTATCAATCATAGCCCTTCTGGCAATTCCTATCTACGGATTCATCCACTGGCTCTCAACCCACGGCAAGCCTGAGAAGAAAATGGGCATAGCACAGAAGACTATTCTTATCTTCGCCTGGATTGCAGCAATTCTATGCATGGTCCCTACAGGAATGAGAATCGCACGTGAAGGATTCGCAAAGAACAATATCACAATAGAATCTCTTCTACACGAAATTGATGACGACAACACGTACAAGTTCTCTTACGACTCGCTCGTAGTGACGAATTCAGACAGTTCAAAGACTGTTGTCATCAAAACAAGATAAAAAACTTCAAAACGAACTTAACTTAAACGAGATTAGATTAAACGCAAGCGGGGCCCTCGTGAGAGGTCCCCGCCATTTTTATTGTTTTTATTAACCTATCTCAGCGCCACGAAATGTGCCGGACTGACATATGTTTTGAGTGCTTCACCCACTGATTTACCATTCTTGTCAAACACGTACAGAAGACCAGACGATGCATAGTTGCAGGCATCCGTAACGTAGACCTTTCCGGTATATGGAGAGATGAAGATATCGAAAGGATTGGCCATGCCCTTGATAGTTGAAGTAATCTCATCTGAGATGATGCCCTCGGTGACAGTGCCCTTTGCAGGGTCAATGGTGTTCACGCTGATATCGTATCCTCCGGTGATATATGAGTACGAAGTCCCCACAGTATAGAACTTTCCTTCATACGAAGTGCTGGTGGTAGATGCAAACTCGAACACACTGTATGTATAATCCTCGCAGTTGAAGATGACCGTAGAGGCCGGAACAGAATAATAATCTCCTGACGAATTGATGCAGAGATACTTACCAGACTGGGACATAGGACCGTAAAGGTTCAGGACCCTTTCCGGAGTTCCGTTTCCGTCGAAGTCGTATTCAAGTGAGACTTCCTTTACCACCTTCATCGTGGCGGCATCGATAACTGAAACTGTATTCTCGTAGTCGTGACCCTCAGAGAATGAGTATCCGCCTGAGTTTGCCACGAAGAGTTTTCCGTCATAGTATCTGATTCCTTCAGGCTCGTAGCCTACCTCAACCGTGGCGGTCACCTTCTTGGTCTTTGGGTCTATCCTTGCAACATAGCCCTTGGTGAAAGTTTCACTTCCGCATACGTGGGCATAAGAGGTGATATAGAGGTTTCCTGAATCGTCAACGCACATCTTCCTGTTGTTAGGAATAGCCTCGGTAGCTCCGCAGGCTGTTCCGTCAGGACGGATGAACTGAACGAGGTTGGACCAGTTCACGGCGATGGCAATAAGGGTGTCGTTCACCTGAATCATATCGTTTGGAGTGTCTCCGAGTTTCTGCTTGTTAACGGCGGCAAACCAGTCGTTGGTCACGGCGTGCTTCTCTCCGTCATAGAACGAGAGCTGGCCGTTGTCGCTCTGCCATATTCCCTCGTCGCAGAAAATCACGTTCTCATACTCCTCGTCATAAGGCCAGTAAACAAGTTCCACCTTGTCTGTGTCAGGCTTGATGGAAGTGTCCACTGTGACGTCCTCTCCCTTGAGGTGAAGGTCATCCACACCGGCAAACTCCGTGCTGATTTCGCCGAGCCATCCGGCCTGACGATGGGTAGCCGACATTACGCGCACGAAATCGATCCTATCGAGTTCCACCTTATTTCCGTTCTCGTCAACGGCCCAGTCAATGTCAAGCGTTGAGAGGTCGGAGTCGTTTGCATAGGCATCGCAGAAGCCGTACGCTCCCATACCGTAGCCCTTTTCGTCCTCCGGGAATCCCCACCATTTTGCGTCCTGGACATAAGACGTTCCCTTGCCGCTTGTGTCGAATGAATTGGTAGGAAGGTACTCACCCTTAATCACGATAGTGCTGCCGGCGTACTCCGGCCAGTAGGACTGACGGTGGAAAGAGTTCTTGCACTCATATCCCTTGTGTCCCTTGTTGTCCGTCCAGTAGATATACTTATCCTCGGCTCCGGCAGGTTCCGTCTCCGGCTTGTAATAGGTAATCTCATAATCGTGGATGGCATAATCGTACATCGAATGCTTCAGAAGATACCACTTCTCGGGCGCTCCGGATGCATCCTTCTTTGCCACATAAACCACTCCAGGCTCAGATGAGCCTGCGAATCCGTTACCATACACCCTGATGTCGGATCCGGGAAGGTTGAGGATAGAATGGTCGAAGCCAACCGTAACCGAGCCGCCCCAGCCTCCAAGGTGAACCATAGTCTTGTTATCGACGAGCTTTGCAGCCGTCTGGGCAATTGCCTCCTCCTTTGTGGTCATACCTGAAGGCATCGTGTTGGTGTA
>CADBMK010000187.1 GCA_902795785.1 uncultured Bacteroidia bacterium
ACTATTTCAGGCTGTCGAAGGATTCAATAACGTCTCTATTGATCTTGCGGAATTCTTCTTCGTTGACCTTGACCACTTTACGGTCGTAGGTCATGATGCCGTTTACTTCGATTTCAACATCTGTAATCTGGGTGTAAACGGCTGCTGAGCATCCGGTCTTGATGAATGTCTTGAGCATTTCTGCAAAGTCTTTGTAGAGCTTGAGGATTTCTTCTCCGGATTCGAGAACCTTGCCGTAGCCCCAGTTCTTGTCTTCCTGCCAGAGGTGACCCTCAAGAGGGAGACCGAGACCTCCGTATTCTCCCAGGACGTTGATCCTTTCATACTCGAAGGCGTTCATGCCAGGGCAGGAATAGTGATGCATGTCTATAATGTCTCCGCTGAAGGTGTAGTTTCCTCCGGAAGCCTCGTTGATAAGGCGGGTGTTGTCTATTGAGCGGGTGAATTTGACGGCTTCAGGAGTGTCGAACTGACCCCACCCCTCGTTGAACGGTACCCAAACCACGATGCTCTTGAATGGCTTGAGGAAGGTCATGATTTCCTTCCATTCCTTGTAGTAGTTGTTCTTCCATTCCTGAGGAACTGCAGCGTCGGTTCCCTTGAGGAAACTGTCACGGCTCCAGACGTTGCTGTTGCCGGCCATTACTTCATCGCTTCGGTATTCAACCGGTATTCTCTTGGAATAGTCTCCGCAGGATGGCATGTCCTGCCAAACCATAAGTCCAAGGACGTCGCACCAGTAGTACCATCTTGCAGGCTCTACCTTGATGTGCTTGCGGACCATATTCCAGCCCCACTGCTTAATCTTTACGAGGTCTGATTTCAGGGCCTCGTCGCTTGGTGCGGTGTAGAGTCCGTCAGGCCACCAGCCCTGGTCAAGAGGTCCGAACATGAACACTTCCTTGCCGTTGAGGGCCATTCTCCTGTATGAGAGGTGGTTCCTGTCTTCAGGCTTGATGAGTGACTCGCTGATGGTCCTGAGAACGGTGTATCCCTTTACTTCGTCAACTGTTCTCTTGTCTCTCTCAATCCTGATGTTGAGGTCGTAGAGTTCAGGCGTGTCAGGGGTCCAGAGCTTTGGATTCTCTATTTTAATGTCTGCCTGGCCGTTCTTCAGGGTTGCCTCGCCGACTGTGTTTCCGTCCTTAAGAAGGCTGGCCTTGATGACGTCACCCTCGCACAACTCCTCGGTATCGACACTCAGGTGAAGAGTCTTGCTGGAAGCGTCGTATTCCGGGAGGTAAGCTGAGATGTGAGTCTTTTCAACAGGCTCCATCCATACCGTCTGCCAGATTCCGCTGACAGGGGTGTACCAGATTCTGCAAGGCTTAAGGGCCTGCTTGCCTCTTGGCTGGAATGAATCGTCGCTTGCGTCGAAGGCCCTTACCTTAATGGTCTGTTTCCCGCCCTTGTTAAGATACGGGGTGATGTTGAAGGAGAAGGGTGCGTATCCTCCGGTGTGTTCTCCGACTTTCCTGCCGTTGATCCAAACGTCAGCCTTCCAGTCCACTGCGCCGAAATGAAGGATTATGTCCTTGCCCTTCCATTTTGATGGGACTGTAAACGTCCTCTGGTACCAGATGACGCTGTCCTTGCTGAAGGTCTTCTGAACTCCTGAGAGGGATGATTCAGGACAGAAAGGAACGAGAATCTTTCCCTGTGGCTCGTTGAAAGGTTTATCCGTATCTATGATGGCGTAATCCCAGAGACCGTTGAGGTTCTGCCACTGCTCGCGTACCATCTGAGGGCGCGGATATTCTGGAAGGGGATTGGCCGGGTCTACTTTTTCAGCCCACGGCGTTTTGATGAGGTCGCCGGCTGGTGCCCATTTTTCTCCGGCGAATGCTGTGGCCGCGGCCAGTAAGAGGCCTGCGGCGAGGATAAGATTCTTCATTGTCGATAATTTGGTTTTATAGGATTCTTTTGATGATTCCGAACAGTTTATATGGCATATACCTGAATGGAGGGTCGATTTTTACCGGGGATGCCACGATGCTTCTAAGGTGTGTGAACACCCTGAAACTCTCTTCTCCGTGATAGTGGCCCATGCCTGAGTTTCCAACTCCTCCGAAAGGGAGTTTGTCGTTGGACAGGTGGATCAGGCAGTCGTTGATGCACCCGCCTCCGGATGAAGTCCTTCCGATGACATCCCAACCGTCCTTCTCGTTTCCGTACCAGTAGAAGGCGAGAGGCTTTTCCCTGGAGTTAACGAACTCGGCCACCTTGTCCTTGAAGTTGTCCTTTGAACTGATTGTGACAAGCGGGAACAGCGGGCCGAAGATTTCCTCGGTCATTACAGGGGAGTCCGGACTTACATTGTCAATCAGGGTAGGCTCAATATACCTCTGTTCCCTGTCTGAACGTCCTCCGTAAACTATGTCCCCGTCCTTCAGGTATGATACAACCCTGTCAAAGGCCTTCTCGTTCACTATCCTTGCAAAATGCCTTGACTTGCCGGTGTCCTCTCCGTGAAGGCTCCTGACCGCGTCGGCAAAGGCTTTGATGAAGGCCTGTTTGACGTCTTCGTGGATCAGGATGTAATCCGGAGCCACGCAGGTCTGGCCGGCGTTGATTGTCTTTCCCCATGCAATCCTTTTGGCAGCAAGGCGTATGTCTGCACTTTTGTCCACGATGCATGGACTCTTGCCTCCGAGCTCCAAAACCACTGGGGTGAGGTTGCGCGAGGCCGCTTCCATAACTTTCCTGCCGAGCGAAGGGCTTCCTGTGAAGAAGATGATGTCCCATCTTTTCTCCAGAAGGGCCTGGTTGACGGTCCTGTCTCCCTGTACAACGGCTATATATTCTTCGTCAAAGGTATCTTTAATCATTTCTTCCAGAACCCTGGATACGTTTGGAACGTATGGGGAAGGCTTCAGTACGGCCGTGCATCCGGAAGATATGGCTCCGACCAGCGGATTGAGGAGCAGCTGAACAGGATAGTTCCAAGGGGCGATGATAAGGGCGTTTCCCAAAGGCTCCTTTACGATGTAACTTCTGGAAGGAGAGATTGTCATTGGGGATGACACCTTTTTTCTTGCCGCCCATTTCCTTATGTGGGATATGTGATTGAGAATCTCTGCCTTGACCATGCTGGTCTCCGTAAGGATGGCTTCTTCGTTGCTTTTGTGCAAATCAGTCCAGAGCGCATCCAGAAGGGGTGCGCTCCATTTGTCGAGGGCTTTGAGGAAGGCTTTCAGCTGAGTTTTGCGGAAAGCTATGTCCCTTGTCTTGCCGCTTTTGAAGAAATGATTCTGCTTTTCGTAAATTCTGTCTAAGATCTGTTTTTCTGTATTTTCCATAGTTTTATTTTTGCACCCCAATTTAGCAAATATTATGCAAGGATTGTATAACTTTGACGGTTCTGTTAAAGAGAAACATTTAATTATATTTAGAAATATATTTTTTTAGATATGGCATTGATTGATCAGATTATTGCGCGTGCAAAATCAAACAAGCAGCGCATCGTTCTTCCTGAATCACTGGAGGAGCGTACACTTACTGCTGCAGACCAGGCCCTCAGGGACGATCTTGCAGACATTATCCTCATCGGTAACCCGGATGATATTTTCGCACTTGCCAAGAAACTTGGACTCAAGAACATTGAAAAGGCCACAATCATCGACCCTGAAACAAGCGAGAAGACTGAGCAGTATGCACAGCTTCTTACGGAACTCCGCGCCAAGAAGGGCATGACAATAGAGAAGGCCCGTGTCCAGGTTCTCAATCCGCTTTATTTCGGATGTCTTATCATCAAGAGCGGAGACGCCGACGGTCAGATCAGCGGCGCCCTCTCTACAACAGGTGATACACTTCGTCCGGCCCTTCAGATCATCAAGTGCGCTCCGGGCATTTCCTGTGTCAGCGGTGCCATGCTCATGCTCACAAAGGCAAATGAATACGGCGAGGACGGTGTTCTCGTAGTAGGTGACGTTGCGGTAACTCCTGCCCCTGATGCATCTCAGTTGGCTCAGATTGCTGTCTGCACAGCTCAGACCGCCAAGAGCGTAGCTGGTTTTGCTGATCCGCGCGTAGCGATGCTTTCATTCTCTACCAAGGGCTCTGCAAGCCACGAGGTGGTTGACAAGGTTGTAGAAGCAACCCGTCTTGCAAAGGAGCTCGATCCTTCTCTCAATGTTGACGGTGAACTCCAGGCTGATGCAGCCCTCGTTCCATCAGTTGCAGCAAAGAAGGCACCTGGTTCAGACATCGCAGGCAAGGCCAATGTCCTCGTATTCCCTAACCTTGAGGTGGGAAATATCGCTTATAAACTTATCCAGCGCCTCGGCGGTGCTGATGCCATCGGACCTATCCTCCAGGGTATCGCACGTCCTGTAAACGATCTCAGCCGTGGATGTTCAGTAGATGACATCTACAAGATGATTGCAATCACAGCATGCCAGGCAATGGACGCCAAGTAATTGTTTATTCCCAAAATATTTAACTAAAAATCTAAACTGGCTTGTTATGAAAACAAAAATCATCATTATGGCTGTTTCAATGATGGCATTTGCAGCCTGCTGCGGCGATAAAACCGCCAAGGTACCTGCACTTGACCTCGCTAATCTTGATACCACTGTGGCTCCCGGTGTGAATTTCTATCAGTATGCTACCGGTGGCTGGCAGAAGAATAATCCTCTCAAACCGGAATATGCACGTTTCGGTTCATTCAACGTAATTGACGAAAACAATAAGGTAAGACTGAACGATCTTTTCAAGAGCCTCGCCGAACTTAAGGCGGCTCCTGGCTCAAACGAGCAGAAGATTGCAGACCTTTACAAACAGGGTCTTGATTCAGTACGTCTCAACGCCGAGGGCGCCTCTCCTCTGAAGCCTTATCTTGACGAAATCGACAAGATCAATGACCTCGACGCATATTCAGCAGCCTGCGCAAGGCAGCTCCTCACCGGTTCGGCCGGAGTATGGAGCGTATACCCTGAGGCTGACCTTATGAACAGCAATATGACCGTCCTCTACTTTGGTGAGGCTGGTCTTGAGCTTGGCAACCGTGATTACTATCTCAAGGATGAGAACAAGGAAATCCGCGAGGGCTATCTGGCTTATCTTAAGAAGATTCTCGCCCTTGCAGGTGTGGAGAATGCCGACCAGGTGGCTCAGGATGCCTATGACATCCAGATGGAGATTGCCGTACCATACCTTTCTATGGTTCAGCAGCGCGATATCCAGGCTCTCTACAATCCTATGACTCCGGACGAGATCTATGCAAAGTATCCTAACCTTCACCTCAAGTCATTCTTCGAAGCTGTGGATCTTCCTAAGCAGGAAAAGATTATCGTGGAGACTCCGGCATTCCTGGAGGCTGTTGACAAGATGTTCGCCACAATCGACATCGCCAAGCTTCGCAACCTTCTCAAGGCTCAGCTCGTAAGCGACGCCACCGACCGTCTCAGCGACGATTTCTATGAGGCCAGCTTCGAGTTCTTCTCTAAGCAGATGGCTGGTATCCAGGAGCAGAAACCTCGCTGGAAGAGGGCTATGAGAGTCCCTAACGCATATCTCGGAGAGGCTGTGGGCAAGATGTACGTGGAGAAGTTCTTCCCTGAGAAGGACAAGCAGCACATGCTTGAAATCGTGAAGAACATCCAGAAGGCTCTTGGTGAGCATATCGCATCCCTGGACTGGATGAGCGACGAGACCAAGGCAAAGGCACAGGATAAACTTGCCAACTATATTATCAAGATTGGCTATCCTGACAAGTGGAAGGATTACAGCACTCTTGAGATTGATCCTGCCAAGTCATATTATGAGAACTGCCGTACAGCGTCTCTGTGGCACTCCCTTGATGAACTCAGCAAGGTGGGCAAGCCTGTGGACAAGACCGAGTGGGGCATGACTCCTCAGACCGTAAACGCATATTACAACCCAACCACCAACGAAATCTGCTTCCCTGCAGGTATCCTTCAGCCGCCATTCTTCAATCCTGACGCTGATGATGCAGTCAACTACGGCGGTATCGGCGTAGTTATCAGCCATGAGATGACTCACGGATTCGACGATCAGGGACGTCTCTTTGACAAGGACGGCAACATGAATGACTGGTGGACTCCGGAGGACGCTGAAAAGTTCAAGGCAAAGGCTCAGAAACTCGTTGAGCAGTTCAATGAGGTTGAGATTGTTCCTGGTCTGATGGCAAACGGCGAGGCAACCCTCGGAGAGAACATCGCTGACCACGGCGGACTCCGCATTGCATTCACCGCAATGCAGAATTCATTCGGTGGCAAGCATCCTGAACCGATTGACGGATTCACAGCAGAGCAGAGATTCTACCTCTCATACGGTCTTATCTGGGCTCAGAACATCACTGACCAGGAAAAGCAGCGTCTCACCCTCGGTGACGTTCACTCTCTCGGTGAGAACCGTGTGAACGTATCAATCCGCAACCTCGACACATTCTTCGAGGCCTTCGGTATCAAAGAGGGAGACCCTATGTTCAGACCTGTTGAGGACAGGGTTACAATCTGGTAATTCTATTTTTATATCGGGAATATGAAAACATATTATATTATCAGCGCGATTCTCTCGACAGTGCCTTTTTTGGCTCTGCCGATGTATCTGAATCGTCATAAGCCTGTTTCTGTAAAGAGGTTTGCAGTTATTCTCCTGTTTATCCTTTTCATCGCAGCCGTGGTATTTGCTGTTAACAATGTGTTCATAATCCTGGCAGCAAGAGATCCCCGTGCCTTATCTCCTTGTATCACTTTGGGAATAATGCTATTGTCGGAGATTTGGTGCCTCTTCAGATACTACCTCTTGAAATAATTTCGGGTCTTAATAACCTAGTTAGCAGCTTGACGGATCACCTTCCTTCAAGCTGCTTTTTTCGTCTGCGCCCGATGCCTTCTCCCGTACATTTTGGGCCCCTCTGGTGTACGGCAGAGGCTCATCCCGTTCTATCGGGCGAGGGGCGGCTCCGGCCGTGCGCCTTCGCTTCGCTCATCCCACCACTGCACTCCGCTTGTGGTCCCCCCGCTCACGAGGCCGCGTGCGACCACGGGCTCCTGCCGTACCAGCCCCCCCGCCCTTCTTGAGTACAGAAAAGGGCCTTCTGGTGTACGGCAGGGTGTTCAAACCTCCTCGCGTACATTTTTGGGCCCTCTGGTGTACGGCAGAGGGAGGCGGCCCCATCTGCCGTAGGGAGGGCGCAGGCTGAAATACAAAAAAA
>CADBMK010000188.1 GCA_902795785.1 uncultured Bacteroidia bacterium
CTGTCATCCCTGAATTCGACACTCCGGGCCACGCCCGCGCCGCAATCAAAGCGATGGAATACCGCTACAGGACAACTGGTGACGCGTCTTTTCTTCTGAGCGAAGAAGCCGACACATCAAGGTATTCCTCAGTCCAGCACTACAGCGACAACGCAATAAACGTAGCCCTTGAATCCACGTACAAATTCATGTCAACGGTCATAGACGGAGTGAAAACCATATACGGCATGGCCGGCATCGATTGTCCTGAAATACATATAGGCGGAGACGAGGTGGCTCCCGGAGCATGGACAGGATCTCCCGCCTGCAGAGAACTCATGCAGAAGAACGGTTGGAAGGATATCGCAAGGCTCAAGGAATATTACGTGGACCGGATGCTGGACATAGCCAGGGAGAAGGGGGTTAAACTGGACGGCTGGCAGGAGCTTCCGCAGAGGCTCTCTGACGCCACCTTTGAAAAGGCCGTCAATGGCTTCGGCTCAATCAACATCTGGAGCACATTCTCAGGCGCCCAGAGGACTGAAGAACTCCCCTATCGCCTTGCCAATCTTGGAATTAACGTAATCCTCTCGAACGTCGCCAATACATATGCAGACCTTGCGTACAACAGTTCAAAACTGGAACGCGGTCATCAGTGGGGTGGCTACATCGACGAGCGAAGGTCATTCAGCCTTCTTCCTTTCGACCTGTATAAATCAATCCGCTTCGATGATTACGGAAATGCCTGCAACCTTTCAGGCCTTGATAAAGTCAACCCGAAATATACGGACGGAAAAACCGTCTTCAAGGAAAAGCTCAAAGACAGAAGTTGTCTGCGCGGAGTACAGGCACAGTTGTGGACCGAAACAGTCAGATCGTTCGATCACGTTACAAGCTATTGTTTCCCGAAGATTCTCGGTGTATTTGAAAGAGGCTGGAATGCAAATCCTTCCTGGGCCGAATCGGAGGAAGCCGCAGATCCGGCATTCCTCTCCGATTTCGACAGGTTCTACAGTATCATCGTCCTGCGTGAGCAGAAATACTACGAGTCCAACGCCATTGCGGCGCACAGATGGTAATTACTTGGTCCTGACCACAGGATCACAGGTAAGGTCTATGCCAAGACGGCGGAAGACCTTCTGATCCACGTCGCTGATCAATACCGTTGAATGGGCCTGACATCCGTCAAGCTGCGGCAGGCTGTCAAGTGCCTTGCGGCAATTCTCGTCCGAGTCGCTCAGAACTGAAAGGGCGACTAGGACTTCATCCGTATGAAGACGCGGATTGTGTCCGTGAAGATACTTCACCTTTGTACGCTGAATTGGTTCGACCATGCACTCCGGAAGGAGTTTCGTATTGTGGTCAATACCTGCGAGATACTTGATTGCATTCAGAATAAGCGCAGAACAAGGTCCGAAAAGGTCGGATGTATGGCCTGTAATGATTACTCCGTTGGAAAGTTCAAGAGAGACCGCAGGTGAGCCTGTGAGTTCCTGCTCCTGCTTTGCAACTACGGTTGTCCTTCTGTATTCCGGGCTGATGCCGGCCTGCTTCATGTTAAGGGCGATCTTGTTGACCTCGTTCTCGTTGTTACCGCCAAGGGCAAGGGTGTCCAGCGCCTTGTAGTAGCGGCGGATAATCTCGTTATTGGCAGCGTCGCAGCAGGCGCGGTTGTCCTCGATACAGTATCCTACCATATTGACTCCCATATCGGTAGGAGATTTATATGGATTTTTGCCGTAAATTCCCTCGAAGAGAGCGTCAAGGACAGGGAATATTTCTATGTCGCGGTTATAATTGACTGCGATTTTCTGATAAGTCTCAAGATGGAACGGATCGATCATGTTGACGTCATTGAGATCCGCGGTGGCAGCCTCATAGGCGATATTCACAGGGTGCTTCAGAGGAAGGTTCCAGACAGGGAATGTCTCGAACTTGGCATATCCGGCCCTGATACCGCGCTTGTTCTCATTGTAAAGCTGGCTCAGACATACGGCCATCTTTCCTGAGCCCGGGCCCGGCGCCGTGACGATTACCAAAGGACGGGTGGTCTGTACGTAATCGTTCTTACCATATCCTTCGTCGGAATCGATAAGTGCCACATTCTCAGGATAGCCTTCAATGGTGTAATGATAATACACCTTGACGCCAAGCTTCTCAAGACGCTCGCGATAAGCCACCGCGCTGGACTGGCCGTTGAAATGGGTGATGACGACACTGCTTACAAGGAATCCCCTTTCCTGGAATTCATCTCTAAGGCGCAGCACATCCTTGCCGTATGTTATACCGAGATCTGCCCTGGTCTTGCTTTTCTCTATGTCAATCGCACTGATGACTATGACAATTTCGGCACGGTCACTGAGGACGCTGAGCATACGCAGTTTGCTGTCCGGCTGGAAACCGGGAAGCACTCTGCTTGCATGATAATCGTCAAATAATTTTCCGCCTAATTCAAGGTAAAGTTTGTCGCCGAACTGAGCGATGCGCTCTTTAATGTGCTCGGATTGTATCCTAAGATACTTCTCGTTGTCGAAACCGCTAATCTTTTTCATAACGGGTTACAAAGGTATACAAAATCTGCCTATCTTTGATGTATCAACACAAATTAATATGCTAAGAAAACTATTGTATTTAGCCGCCATGGCGTTTGTTTTCCTCTCAAACGCTGGGGCTCAAGACCTTAGATTCAACGAAAAGGGAGAGTTCAAAATCGTCCAGTTCACCGACCTTCATTACAATCATCTCAAAAAGGAATCGAGAATTGTGTTTTCAAGGATGGACGAGGTCATCAAGGCAGAAAAGCCGGACCTGATAGTAGTAACCGGTGACCTTATTTATTCAAGCCCTGCCGCACTTCCCCAGAAAGCGGTGATGGACAAACTTCAATCATACGGAATCCCGTTCTGCACCATATTCGGCAACCATGACCCGGAAAGGGACTTAAGCAAGGCTGAACTTTACGACATGGCTACGGCCTGTTCAAACTGTCTCCAGCCGGCGAGGAAAGGAGACAAGACACCGGACTACAGCCTGACGGTTAAAGGAAGGGACGGAAGTCCGGCAGAGATTCTCTATTTCATAGATTCCAATGCCCATGTCTTCGACGAAAACGGCAAGTTCCTCTGCTATGACTGGATCCACGAAGACCAGGTGGACTGGTACAGGAAAACCAGCGAAGCATACGAGACCGAATTCGGGAAGAAGCTTCCTTCAGTAATGTTCTTCCACATTCCTATTCCGGAATACAAGGAGGCCATCAAGCAGGACGACTGCAGGATTATTGGAACCAAGCTTGAAGCAGTCTGCGCACCGGAGCACAACAGCGGACTCTTTGACGCAATCAAGGAAAGAGGTGACGTGATGGCCACGTTCTGCGGCCACGACCACGACAACGACTTTGCGCTGGATTACCAGGATGTGCTTCTCGCCTACGGAAGATACACCGGAGGAAACACCGAATATAATGACCTGAAGAACGGAGCCAGAATCATTATCCTAAAGGAGGGCCAGAGGAGCCTGGATTCTTACATCATGCTCAAGGGCGGACAGATCATAGACCCCATCTCATTTCCGGAGAGTTTCTCACACGGAAACTGGAGGGAGCGTCCTCTGGATCCGGAATGCCTTGAGGGAGACTTCCCCTCTGAGGTATCCGTTGGCAATCAGACCCACCACGTCCAGGGCATCGCCTATGACAAGGAGAAGAACAGGATGTACATGTCATTCACGACCAGATTCCTTGTAACCGACATGCAGGGCAATATCCTAGGAAGCGTTGACAAGATTAACGGACATCTGGGAGCCATCACCTTCGACAGCAGGACAAGGAAGGTTTACGCATCTTTGGAATACAAGGACGACGCCATTGGAGGCAACATTTCCAAGAGCCTCGGCGAGGCCACATATACCAAGTCCACCTTCCATATTGCAGCAATCGACGTAGATGCCATCGACAGTATGGATGTTCCGATGGATAAGGCAATGACGACGCTCGATATTAAGCCTGCCAACGCGGACTACTCCGCAAAGGTCAGGATGAACGGAAAGTCATATCCCCACAGATTCGGATGCTCAGGCATTGACGGCGTAACCATCGCCCCAGATTTCGGCGGCAAAGGTGGAGAATACCTCTATGTTGCGTATGGAATCTATTCCGATACACTCCGTACCGACAACGACTATCAGATTCTGCTTCAGTACAGCATGGAAGACATCCGTAAAGGCATAGCAGATAAATGCGAGCGTTTCTTCGTCAAAACGGGCAACACTTCTTACGGAGTTCAGAATCTTGCATACGACCCATGCAGCGGGCTTATGCTGATGGCCGTTTATAAGGGAAAGAAAAAGATGTATAAGAACATGAATCTTTATGCAGTCTCTATGGATTCTACCCCTGAAAAGAAAATTCCGGAAGGAATACCATATTTTAAAAAGAAGGTGAATACCGTAAAAATGGAGGGCAAAGGCTGGAATTTCAAGCACGGAAGCACAGGTCTGTGCCCACTTGGAGACAATCTTTGGTATGTTTCGATACAGGGGAAGGATAACGGCCGTCACAGTTGCAAGGCGACGCTTTTCAAATGGACGGGAGAATCTGTTCCGTTTTGCAGATAATTATGTAAAAAACGTATCCAAATTATATTGCAAATACTGTTTGGTTTCGCTATCTTAGCACAACCAAACAGTGTTTTTGTATAAAATGAAGGACGCGCCAAGATTTCTAACCCTCATAATATTTCTTCTGTTTTTTCAGATAGCCGCAAACGCAGAGGTTAATTCTCTGATTACCAATATAAAAGTTCCTCACGTCAAGAAAGAGGACCCGAATCTGGGCCTGACAGAGAAAGAAAGGCACATCTTCTTTAATGCCCTCCTTGAGCGGGACAGCTTAAAAAGATTCACCCTAAGCGACACCCTTAAGCAAATCGGATACAATAAAGGACACATTAATGCGATTATTCAGGCCAAGAGGGCTGAAATCCTATATTTTTACTATACCGGCCAGTACGGAGCGTTAAGCGTTTACTGCGAGAATTTAAGGGATTATCTACGTAACGCTGCCATAGATGATTATTTCCATTGGACATATTTCATTCAGGCCAAACTTGCGCATGAACAATGCAAAAACAGGCTTCTTCTCAGAGTCATTAAATCTCAGCTGACAGACCCAAGCCCGACGCATAACGATCTCTACGACATTCAGGCCCAGTGTTTCCTATTGGCTCATCAGCAGTATCTTAACCATAATTTCATTTATGCAACCCAGAATTATCTGTCGATACTGAATTCTGGGGATGAAGTCATAAGCAATGAATTTGGTGCAGATGTCATTCTGGGAATAGCCCAGTGTTGCTTCGCCCTCGGAGAGACGGAATCCATCCATTTAATCCTGAAAAAGGGAAAAGATTTCCTTGAGACCTGTCCTATCAAGAAGGCGGAGGGAGAGGCTCTTGATGCCCTTGCCTATGCGAAGGCCGGAGATAAAGAGCGTTTTCTTAAGTCTTATAACAGCCTTAGAGACAGAAAGGAACTGGTTTCCAAGGACAACCAAGCCTTTCTCGACATAAACTACGAATTCTTCACTACGGGCAATTGCGACATGGCCAAATTTGAGGACAGGCTCTGCCCGCCATGCTTTTATTTTACCGACTATATACTGGCAAAGGCAAAAGGCGACAAGGGACTTGCACTTGCAAAGCTCGAGGATTACAACACCTTGATGAATGAGCAGTATCCAAGAGTAAGTTCGTATGAGTTAACATATATGGATAGGGCATCGTACAGCGTAATGCTTCACAAGTCTGCCGATACGATTTCCTGGCTCATGGTAATTGCTTCCATCTTTATCATAGCTCTTCTGATTTCCCTGTTATTATACAGTCTTGTCATCAGCCGGAAAAACAGGGCCCTTAACAAGGCAAATAAGACACAACAGAACTTTGTAAAGAACATGTCCCACGAATTCCGCACACCGATTAATGCAATCAGCGGATTCGCCCAACTTCTGGCAACCGCCGGAGTTAACTTAAGCGACGAGGAAAAGGATCTGTATCTCCAGTATATCGACTCCAACACCCTCCTTCTCCAGATGCTGGTAGAAGATGTCCTGACCCTGAATGAAATAGAGACAGGAAAAGTAACCCTCAAAAAAGAGCCGGTCAACATCAACGAGGTTTGTCAAACCGCCGTTGAGTCAATTAAGAAACAGTGTAAGGAAGGAATTGAGGTATCCTACAGGAAGACCTTACCGGATACGGCAACCATAGAAAGCGACAGATACAGAATATTGCAGATATTGCTGAATTTTTTAACGAATTCTATGAAAAATACAGAAAAAGGCAGTATATTTGTCGAGTGCAATTTTGACGAGATTCCTGGTCACGTTACATTCTCTGTTACAGATACCGGTTGTGGAATCCCTGACGAAATGCAGGAAATTATATTTGACAAATTTATCAAGGTTGACCCTTTCAAGCCTGGTACCGGCTTAGGCCTTACAATCTGTAGAAAGATTACTGAGATGCTTGGAGGAAACGTTATTCTTGATACGAAATATACGACGGGAGCAAAGTTCCTTCTGATCCTCCCTTCTTAAAATAAATGGTTAGTGTAATGTAAAGCTGAAGGAAATTAAAGGACGCCCTGCTCTTGTGAAAGACCAGGGCGTCTTTTCTTAAACACATTGATTATAACTATAACACATATTATGAGTACATACATCCCTAAGAATTACTCAAACCTTCTTGGCAACAAGGAGAATACTGAAAAAGCCATCAAATCAGTAAAGGACATGTTTCAGGCAAACCTGTCCGCCCAGCTTGCACTTCTGCGCGTCACCGCGCCGATGGTTGTCATGACCGGCACTGGTATCAACGACGATCTTAACAGCGTTGAACGTCCTGTCAGGTTCCCTATCAAGTCACTTGGAGACAAGAGCGCGGAAGTTGTCCACTCCCTTGCAAAGTGGAAAAGACTCAAGCTCGGTGAAATGGGACTTGAGCCGGGACTTGGAATCTATACGGACATGAACGCCCTTCGTCCAGACGAAGACCTTGACAACCTTCATTCCATCTATGTTGACCAGTGGGACTGGGAAAAGGTTATCCGCAAGGAAGACAGAAACATTGAATTCCTCAAGAAGACTGTAAAAAGAATCTACGAGGCTATAAAGGTAACCGAAAACAAGATTTTCGTCGAGTATCCCCAAATCAAGCCTATTCTTCCTGACGATATCTTCTTCATTCACGCTGAAGAACTGCTCAGGATGTATCCTGACCTTTCGCCGAAGGAAAGGGAGAACGCAATAGTAGAGAAGCATCAGGCCGTATTCATTATGGGTATCGGCGGTGCTCTTTCAGACGGCAAGGCTCACGACGGCAGGGCCGCCGACTATGACGACTGGTCAACGCCTAATTCTGATGGTTTTATGGGGCTGAACGGAGACATTATGCTTTGGAACCCTGTGCTTGAAAGAGCGTTCGAGGTATCAAGCATGGGCATCCGTGTAGACGAGGAAGCATTGGAAAGACAGCTTGAGATAAAAGACCAGACCTGGAAAAAAGACTTGTATTTCCACAAGAGACTTCTTGCCGGAGAACTTCCTTACACTATCGGAGGCGGTATCGGACAGTCTCGTCTCTGTATGTATCTCCTCAGGAAAGCGCACATCGGCGAGATTCAGAGCAGCATCTGGCCTGATGAAGACCGCGCCGCCTGTCTCGCCGCTGGCATTGATCTGGTATAAGAGGGCTAAGCCCCTGTTAATGATTACTCGTGGACAGCGAAACGCTGCTCCGCGAGTTTTTCGTATTTGGTACCCGGCCTGCCATAATTGGCATAAGGATAAATACTGATTCCCCCTCTTGGAGTAAAGAGTCCGGTAACCTCTATATACTTCGGATCCATCAACTTGATCAGATCCTTCATAATCTTGTTAACGCAATCCTCGTGAAAATCACCGTGATTGCGGAAACTGAATAGATACAGTTTAAGAGACTTGCTCTCAACCATCCTGACATCCGGTATATAGGAGATACGTATCTCTGCAAAATCAGGCTGTCCGGTAATAGGACAGAGTGATGTAAATTCCGGGCAGTTGAACCTTACCCAGTAATCATTTTCCTGATGCTTATTGACAAAGGTCTCAAGCACCTGAGGTGTATAATCAAACTGATAATCAGTTTTCTTTCCAAGAGACTGAAGTCCCTCGAGTTCCCTTCCTTCTGCCATAATTAAATATCTTTGATTAAGAATGGATTATAACTGATTGACGTATCAAAAGTATCGATATTCTCCTTCTTCTTCACGTACTTGACAACTGCGCCCGTAACCGGAAGGATGATAATCTCATAAAGAACCTTCACGGTAACCTGGCACATCATCATAGTAAGGACTGTCTTGAGTCCGGTGTTCCAGAAAACGATTGGAATGAAGATCATGGAATCTATCAACTCACCGGCAACGGAAGAGGCAATGGCACGGACGCCAAAATACTTTCCGTTCGATGCTACCTTCATCTTGCTCATTATCATGGCATTGACATTCGAGCCGGCAAGAAATGCAAGCAGCGATGCTGCTGCAGCCTTAGGCGCAGCACTGAACACGCTTTCAAAAGCGGCTTCCCCATCCCAGAACGGAGCTCCCGGAAGCATTATCACCAACTGAGAGGCTAAGATGAAAAAGAAATTCATCGCAAACCCCATCCAAATCACAAGACGGGCCTTCCTGTAGCCGTACACCTCGCAGAGGCAATCATTAAGAATGTAGGAAATTGGGAAAATAATGACTGCTCCGGGCAGAACACACCATCCCCAAAGAAGAAAAATCTTAACAGCGAATAAATTTGATGCAATCAGGCAGACATTAAAAAGTACTGCCATCCATAAGAATGTAAACATATTTTCTTGTTTTTTCAGTGGTACCAAGCACACTTGGACGGGCACCGTGCCCAATCCTCGCTGCAAAGGTAGCGCTTTTCAGAAAATATGAAAATTATTTTTTGTATCCGTCGAACTCTGATGCGAAGGTTGAACCGACGCCGACCTTACTCTCGACGCTGACCTCACCGCCCATCATCTCTGTGAAAGACTTGGCGATTGACAGTCCAAGGCCCACTCCCGGAATGAAAGCATCGCCTTTCCAGAACAACTTGAACGTAAACTGAAGTTTCTCTTCTGGGATACCAGGGCCTTCATCCTTGACCCAGATCTTAGCCCTTTCGGAACTGCTGTCAAACGTACATCCGACAGTTACAGTGCCCTTGCTGGAGAACTTAAGGCCATTTCCGATATACTGGCCGATAACTTCCTTCAGACGGAGACTGTCCGCAGAAATATAGACATCGTCCGGGCAGTCGCCCAGTTCGAGGCCGACCGTTCCGTTAAGCTTATCCTGCCACTCAAAAATTATAGTCTCAAGGAGTTCCTTGACGTGAACCTCCTCCGGAACCATCTTCACGCGGCC